>CAYINH010000101.1:0-8368 GCA_964364615.1 uncultured Gemmatimonadaceae bacterium | reverse complement strand
ACGGGAGATGGAGGTCCCGGTGGTGCCAATCGATCTGGCCGCCCTGGGCCGTGTGGACCTCCATGACTACAACGTGCTGATTCTGCCGAGTGGGTCGGCGGGCCGGATGTTCCAGGCGCTCGGGGCCGACGGGGCGGAGCGACTCAAGCGATGGGTCCAGGAGGGGGGCGCGGTGATTGCGCTCGGTGGGGCGGCCCAGCTGCTGGGCCGGAAGGAACTCGAGCTCACCACTGTCAGGGTGGTCGGGGCCGATGAGGGCAAGGAGGACAAGGCGGACAAGGACAAGGGCGCGAAGATCGCCGGCGATACCACCCTGTCGCCGGGCAACACCCTGGCCGCTCCCCTGGTGTCTCCGACCGCCTCCGGCGGCGAGCGTCCGGAAGAGGTGGCGGGGATCATCGTGCGGGCGACCCTCGACCGGACCCATTGGCTGAGCTACGGCTATCCGGGTGACCAGCTGCCGGTCCTGGTCGGAGGTGACCTGCTGACCCCCTCGAAGCGGGGCGACAATCCGGTCGCCTTCGTCGGTGACAACCTGGTGCTCTCCGGTTTTGTGTGGCCCGGGAATACTGAACGCTTCCTGAAGGGTTCTGCCTGGGCGGTGGTGGAGAACGTCGGCCGAGGGACGGTCGTGCTGTTCGCCGAAGACCCGCTGTTCCGGGCCTTCTGGCGGGGGCCGGCGGGCCTGCTCAGCAACGCGATTCTCATGGGGTCGGGGCGCTAGTCGTTGCTGGCCCCGGTGGCTCGCCCCGGCTATCTTACCGTCGCCCCAGGTCCGAAGGGTATCGGCGCGCGAATCGCGTCAGGACCTTGCCGGTAGCAGCGCTAAGCGATGTCTGGTGTCGCTTCGGGTCGCCTGGGGCATTCCCCTTTTTTCCCTCACGGCCCGACGGGTGTCCGCCGTCCGCTCCGGATCGTGTCCTCCCGCTTGCCGCGTTGAGCCGATGATCGCCCTGGCCCGGAAGTACCGTCCCCGTCGTTTTGAAGACCTCCTGGTCCAGGACCACGTGGCGACGGCGCTTCGCGGCGCCATCGCCCGGAACCGGGTGGGCCACGGCTATCTGCTGACCGGGCCCCGGGGGGTGGGGAAGACCACCGCCGCCCGGATTCTCGCCATGGCGCTCAACTGCGAGCGCACCAATCCGGAGGCCCCGACCGGCGAACCGTGCGGAGAGTGCACCAGCTGCGGGCGGATCTGGGCCGGCTCCGCCAGCCTGGACGTGGTGGAGATCGATGCCGCCAGCAACCGCGGGGTGGATGACGCACGGGAGCTGCGCGAGCGGGCGATGTACGCCCCCTCCCAGGCAGGCCACCACAAGGTGTACATCGTGGATGAGGCGCACATGCTCACCCGCGAGGCCTGGAACGCCCTGCTCAAGATTCTGGAAGAGCCGCCGCCCGGCGTGGTGTTCGTGTTCGCCACCACCGAGCCGCAGAAGATCGCCTCGCTGGCGGCCCCGGTGCTCTCCCGGCTCCAGCGCTTCGATTTCCGGAGGATCGGGCCGGCCGCGATTCGCGACCGGCTGCGCGAGGTCCTGACCGCCGAAGGGGTGGAGGCCGACGACGACGCGCTGACCCTGATCGGGCGTCAGGCGGATGGCGGAATGCGGGATGCCCTCTCGGTCCTCGATCAGTGTCTCTCGTTCGGCGATGGTCGGGTGCGGGCCGATCGGGTCCGGGAGGTGCTCGGGCTGGTGAGCGAGGACGTGTACCTCGAGGTCATCGGCCTGGTGGCGCGCCGGGATCCCGCCGGAATCTTTCCCCTGCTCGACCAGCTGCTCGATGCCGGGGTCGACCTGGTGGAGTTCCTCGGCGGGCTCGGCGATCTGCTCCGCCATCTGATTCTGGCGGGGCTCGGCGCCACACCGGAAGACGTCACGGAGCGGATGCGCGAGGCGCTGACAACCGCCGGGGAGCAGGTCACCCCTGAAGACGGGGTCCGGATGCTCAAGCTGCTGACCGAGACCGAGGCGGCGGTGCGGCGGAGCGCCAATCCCAAGCTGGCGGTCGAAACGCTCCTGCTCCGTTGGACCCTGATGGATCGCACGGTGGATCTGGAGCGGGTGCTTGCGGGGGGCGAGCCACCGACGCCGGCGCCGAGGGCGGTGGCCCCGGCCCCCAAGGTCACCCGGCGACCCACCACCGCGCCGAAACCCTCGGCACCGCCGGTCCCGGCGCCGTCGGGCGAGGCCTCTGCGGCGAGGCCCGTTGGCCCGTCGGGCGGGAGCCCGGCACCTGCCGGCCCGCCCGAATTGGTCCCCTTCACTGAAGACGGGGTCCGTCGGGCCTGGCCCGGGGTCGTCGAGGCCGCTCGACTGGAGAGCCGATTCCTCGGCGAAGCGCTGGTGGCCTGCCGGATCGGGGCGGTGGCCCCACCGACGGTCGAGCTGGAGATTGACCCGGATCAGGGAGTGCTGATGGGCGCGGTCGAGCGGGGTCAGCGGACCCTGGAGTCGCTGCTGGCGGCCCGGGTCGGAGCCCCGGTGGCGCTGATCGTCCGAGCGGGGTCCTCCGAGTCGACGGCCCGGCCCCGCCGCCTCTCCGAGGCCGCGATGCGGGCCGATCGGCTCAAGGACCTGCGTGGGGTAGATCCGGCGCTGGATGCGGCGGTGGATGAGTTAGATTTGGAGATCGTGGACGAGTCACCCCCGAGGGGGTGATTCGCCGTCAGGTGTCCCGACCGGGCAGGGGAGCAATGGCAGACCTTCAGCAGCTCTTTCAGTTAGGCCAGCAGGTCCAGGGCCGCCTCCACCAGCTGCAGACCGAGTTGGCGGATCGGACCGTGGAGGCCCAAGCCGGAGCTGGGCTGGTCCGGGTCAGCGTCGATGGTCGCGGCGCAGTCCGGACCCTCGACATCGACCCGGCGGCCTTCGAGGGTCGGGATGCGGAGCTGCTGGCGGAACTGGTGCTGTCCGCGGTGGCGGAGGCACAGCGTCGGGCCGCCGAGCTGGTGCACTCGGAGATGCGCCGGCTGCAAGGTCCCCAGGCATCGGGCCAGACCTGAGCGGTGAGCGCCATCGAGGACCTGGTCACCGAGTTTGCCCGGTTGCCCGGGATCGGTCGCAAGACCGCCCAGCGTCTCACGTATCACCTGCTTCAGCAGACGACAGACCGGCCGGGGACTCTGGCGGCGGCGCTCATCCAGGTGGCCGAGCGGGTCCGCTCCTGTTCCCGGTGCGGGGACTTTACCGAGCAGGATCCCTGTCCGATCTGTCAGGACCCCCGCCGGGATGATGCGATCCTCTGCGTGGTCGAAGAGCCCTCGGCGGTGCCGGTCCTCGAGCGGGCCGGCTTCCGGGGACGCTATCTGGTCCTCGGTGGCCGGCTCTCGCCGCTGGACGGGATGGGTCCCGAAGCGCTCCGGGTCGGCCTGCTGGAACAGCGCCTGACGGAGGGGCTGGTGCGGGAAGTGGTGCTGGCCACCAATCCGTCTCTCGAAGGAGAGGCGACGGCCACCTACATTCAGGAGCGACTCACCGGGGCGGGAGTGCAGGTCAGCCGCCTGGCCCGGGGTCTGCCGATGGGAGGGGATCTGGAATTCGTCGACGGAGTCACCATGAGTCACGCCTTGCGGGCTCGTCAAACCGTCACATGAGTCGGTGGCGGGGTGCTCTCATCCTGACCGCCACGGTGGTCGGCCTCGGGCTCGGTTGGCTTGCGGCGCAGGGTACCCTGCGCCAGCACAGTGCCGCCCTCTTCAGTTCCCGGCCGCTCAAGCGACTCGCCGCCCTCGGGTTTCTCGAGGGATCGGCCACGGCCGATTCCCTGCAGCTGCTGCGCGACTACCTCTCCTGGGAGCATCATCCCATGCTCCGTCGGAAGGCGGCGGCGCTGGTCCGCCGGCTGGAGACGAGCGCCGCGTGAACGCCTCCTCCTGGAGTCTCCGGGAAGACGATGCCCGACGCATCGGGCAGGTGCTGTCGGGATTCCTGCGCGAGGCCGGGGCCCGGACCGCCCTGCTGGTGGACCGGAACGGTCAGATGCTGGCCACGGCGGGTGAGACCCCCGAATTCGATCATATCGCGTTCGCCTCGCTCACCGCCGCCGACTTCAGCGCCAACGACCAGTTGGCCCGGATGCTCGGCGAGACGGATTTCGGAGCCCTGTTCCATCAGGGTGAGCGCGAGTCCCTCTACCTGGCCGATGTGGCCCGGCGGGTGATCCTGGTCATCCTGTTCGACAACAGCACCACCCTCGGGCTGGTCAAGCTCCGGGTCCGCCGGGTGGTGACCGAGCTCACCAGTCTGTTCGAGGAGCTGTTTGCCCGGGTGGGCCCCGCCCCCCGGGTCGAGGCAGGGTTCCTCGGTGAGGCCGAGGACGAAATTGACCGACTCTTCGGAGCCTGAGGCCTGATGTCGCTGATCAACTACGCATCCCGTGAGATCAACTGCAAACTGGTCTACTACGGCCCGGGCCTGGGTGGCAAGACCACCAATCTCGAGTACATCTACGAGAAGGTGGCCCCGACCGCCAAGGGGAAGCTGATTTCTCTGGCCACCGAGACCGAGCGGACCCTGTTCTTCGATTTCCTGCCGGTCGACCTCGGCACCATCCGCGGGTTCAAGACCCGGTTTCACCTGTACACCGTGCCCGGTCAGGTCTACTACAACGCCTCCCGGAAGCTGATCCTCAAGGGGGTGGACGGGGTGGTCTTCGTCGCCGACAGTCAGGTCGAGCGGATGGAGGCCAATCTGGAGGCGATGCAGAACCTGTACGACAACATGGTCCAGCACGGCTACGATCTGACCAGCCTGCCCTTCGTCATCCAGTACAACAAGCGCGACCTGCCCAACGCGGCCCCAATCCGGGAACTCCAGGACAGTCTCAACCCCGGATGGCCGGTGACCGACCCGGCCCGTCAGCGGCCCCTGCCGGACCCGGACCGCCCGGGCGAGTTCCTGGTGCAGCACCTCGAAGGGACCTGGATCGAACGGGTGCCCTACTTCGAGGCGGTGGCGGTGCAGGGGCCCGGAGTGTTCGACACCCTCCGGGCCATCAGCAAGCGGGTCCTCAAGGCGCTGGGCTAGCCCAAGTGTGGAACCTGCCGAACATCATCACCATGGCCCGGATCCTGATCAGCCCGGTCATCGCCCTGCTGCCATTCATCGAAGGCTACACCCCGAAACTCATCACCCTGGGGATCTTCCTTCTGGCGGTGGTGAGCGATATCTGGGACGGCCATCTGGCCCGGACCCGCAACATGGTGACCGACCTCGGCAAGTTGCTCGACCCGGTGGCGGACAAGCTCCTCCTGCTGGCCACCCTGATCCCGATCTACGCCATCTCCCAGGAGCGCCAGGATCTGTACGGCATCCCGGTGTGGGGCAGCATCCCGCTCTGGGTCTGTCTGCTGCTCCTGGGCCGGGAACTCGCGATGACCCTGTTCCGCTGGTACGCCCAGCGGCGCGGGGTGATCATCGCGGCCACCGGCTCCGGCAAGCTCAAGACCACGCTGCAGAGCATCTTCATCGGCGCCACCATTGCGTGGTTCGCCTTCAAGGACGCCATCAAGCCGATGGGCTGGGAAACCAACCGCTTTGCCCTGGGCTGGACCGAGTTCCATGGGGGCTTCGTGGCCCTCACGCTGGCCATCGCCCTGGTGCTGACGGTCTACTCCTTCGTGCTGTACCTCTACCGGAACCGCGGCCTCTTCAGCAACTCCTCCGCACCCACCACCCCGTAAGCCAGTGAACTTCGAGCTGGTCACCATCGGGACTGAACTGCTCCTGGGGCACACCGTGGATACCAATGGCGCCGAGCTGGGCCGCGCGCTGGCGGAAGCGGGAGCCCGTCTGGTTCGCCGGACCACCGTCGGCGACGATCCCGAGGCCATTGCAATGGCGGTGGCTGATGCGCTGGACCGGACCGGGCGGGTCATCACCACCGGGGGACTGGGGCCGACCCGGGACGACATGACCAAACGGGTGGTGGCGGATCTCTATGGCTGGCCCCTCCGGTTCGAAGAGACGATCTGGGACGATATCATGGCCCGGTTCCGCCGGATGGGGCGGCAACCGGCGGCCGCCAACCGTGGCCAGGCGGAGATTCCCGAGGGTGCGGAGATTCTGCCCAACCGCTGGGGCACCGCCCCCGGGCTCTGGCTGGATGGACCCCCCGGGTTGGTCATCATGCTCCCGGGTGTCCCACGGGAGATGCGGATGCTGCTTACCACTGAGGTGATTCCCCGGCTGGCGGACCGCACCGGCGGCACCGTGATCCGGTCGATGGTGGTCCGCACCACCTCGATCGCCGAATCGGCGGTGGCCGAACGACTCGAGGGGCTGGAGGATGAGCTGGCGCCACTGACGTTGGCCTACCTCCCCTCCATCGAGGGGGTCGACCTGCGACTCACGGCCTGGAATCTGGAGCCGGGTCGGGCGGCGCTGCTGCTGAACGCGGCGGCCGATCGACTGGAAACCACCCTGGCCGGTCATGCGTACGGGCGGGGCGAGGATGATCTGGCGGTTCTGGTCCTGGACCGGCTGCGGCGACAGGGACTGCGGCTGGCGGTGGCGGAATCGTGCACCGGCGGCCTGCTGGGGGGCCGGATCACCGAGGTGCCGGGGAGTTCCGAGGTCTTCGCCGGCGGGGTGGTCTCCTACGACGACCGACTCAAGATCAGCATGCTGGACGTGCCACCCGCGCTGCTGTCGGCGCATGGGGCGGTGAGTGAGCCGGTCGCGGCGGCCATGGCGGCCGGGGTGGCCGCCCGGCTTGAAACGCCGGTGGCGGTCTCCATCACCGGGATTGCCGGTCCCTCGGGCGCCACCGACACCAAGCCGCTGGGGACCGTCTGGATCGGGTATTGGCACCAGGGCGTGGCCACGGCGGTTCACCGGGTGTTCCCGGGGAGCCGGGCGGAGGTTCGCGCCCGCGCCGTGCAGTTCGCCCTGCATGGTCTGTTGGACCGCCTGGGGCGCGGCCCCTGATCGGGGAGCGGCCCGCGACCTGCTATTTTTCGCCTGGCTTCAGCCAAGGGAGTGCGGAGTGAAGGACAGTCCGGAGTTCGACAACCGGGTGACCGAAGACCCGGTGGAAACGGCCGAAGGGCCGGGGTCCGAGGAGGCGCCCATCGGCGCCGGGGTGCCCCTGGAGCCCGCGCTGAGCGCGGTCCACCGGCTCGAGCAGCAGCTCGCCGAGAGCCGGGATCAGTATCTCCGCCTGGCCGCCGAGTTCGACAATTTCCGGAAACGGATGACCCGCGAGCGGGCCGAACTGACGGATCGGGCGCAGGCGGCCTTCGTGGTGCGGCTGCTCGATACCCTGGACGACCTCGACCGGCTGGTGGAGCAGGACAAGGACGCCACCGGGCATGAGGTGCTGCACGAGGCGCTGGTCCTGGTCGATCGCAAGCTCCGCAAGGAACTTGGCGGCAACGGGCTGGAGCGGATCGCCCCGATCGGCGAGCGCTTCGACCCCGCCCTCCATGAGGCGGTCAGCGTGGTGCGGCCGCCGACCCCCGAACAGGACCACACCGTCAGCGCGGTTTTCCAGTCGGGGTATCAGTACAAGGGGACCCTGATTCGTCCGGCCCGAGTGCAGGTCTTCATCACCGAGGGCCAGGACTGAACGTGGCCACCCCGGACTACTATCAGGTCCTGGGGGTTTCCGAGGGCGCCAAACCCGAGGAGATCAAGAAGGCCTATCGCCGACTGGCCAAGCAGTATCATCCCGACGCCAATCCCGACAACCCCCCGGCGGCCGATCGGTTCAAGCAGATCTCCGAGGCGCATACCGTGCTCTCCGACCCGGCGCAGCGGAAGAAGTACGACCAGATGCGTCGGCTGGGTGCCTTCGATCCGCGCCGGACCGGTCCTCGGGCCGACCCGGGTGGCGGCGCGAGCGGGGGCTTTGACTTCGGTGACCTGGGCGGGATGGGTGGGTTGGGCGACCTGTTCAGTTCGATCTTCGGCAAGGGCAAGCGGGAGGACCAGCGGGGAGAGACCCTGGAGACCACGCTGCCGGTGCCGTTCCGGACGGCGGTCCTCGGGGGCAAGGTCCCGATCGCGGTGCCGATCATCGACACCTGTCCCCTCTGTGCCGGCAACGGGGCTGCGCCGGGCGCAGCGGTCACCACCTGCGACGAGTGCCGGGGGCGCGGGACGATCTCCTTCGGCCAGGGGGGCTTCGCGGTCAACCGGCCGTGCCCGGCCTGTCGGGGGCGGGGCAAACTGGCGAGCGAGAAGTGCGGCGCCTGTGCCGGCGCCGGGGAGGTCCGCACCGAGCGGAAGCTCATGGTCACCATCCCCCAGGGGGCCGACAGCGGAACCAAGATCCGGCTCAAGGGGCAGGGGCAGGGGGGCCGGGCCGGTGGCGCCGCCGGGGATCTGCTGGTGCCGCTCCAGGTCGAGCACGACCGGTTCTTCCC
>CAYINH010000100.1:0-8403 GCA_964364615.1 uncultured Gemmatimonadaceae bacterium | reverse complement strand
CCATCAGGGCTTCCAGTGAGAAGTCCTCGTATTCGCCCGGAAGCGCGTGGGGTCCAGTCCGATCCACCACTGGATTCCGGGAGGTCGGCTGCCGGCTCAGCGGGTCCCGCACATCCCATGTCCTGCCCACATTGTAGCGGGCCCAGAACTCCTGATTCATCACCAGGGCAATGCCGTCGTGGCGGATATTGACCACGGTGTTGAGCTCCGACTCTGGAAACCCGAATACCTGGCTGTACTGCTTCCGCCAGAGGATCGACCGCCAGACCCCGTAGCCGTCCTCGATGGCCGGAATGTCGAAGATCGCCCGGTGTTTTCCAGTCAGCCGACCGGTCCAGGAGAGGTCCCAGTATCCGGCGGCCTGCTGGGCCGGGGCAGGGGTGGTGTCCAGCAGGGTCAGTCCGGCAGATCCGATAGTGGCCACCCCCAGCGTGGCCAGGAAGTCTCTGCGGCCGGTATCCATGGTTGCCTCCTCCGGGCGGGAGCTTGGCGTGTGTCTCAAGGAAGCACTCACCGGGTGCAGGAATCCGCGAAACTGGCCTGAAGGGTCCTTCATCTTGACTACAAAGCGGATAAGATGTATCACCAATGACCCATTCCACCGGCCGTTCGGGGCCAGATGCCCCCGTTTGGAGCCGGACCCTTGCCCTCGTGGAGGACCTCATGCCGCCAGCATTTCCCAATCGCCGCCATTTTCTGGGTGGAGCCGCCGCCGCCGCCCTCGCCACCGGCCTGCCCTGGTCCGGACTCGGCGCCACCGCCAACCCGAGCTTCAGCCCTGACGAATGGCTCGACAAGCTGACCGGGGCACACCGCTGTCTGTTCGACTTTCCGGAGCACGGCGCCGGGTTTCCGCTGCTCCACATGTACAACTACCTCGAGACCTACAAGTCAGCCTACGCGACCAAGCCGGGTGAGGTCAATGCAGTAGGCACCTTCTACTTTGCCGGGCCGACCTCGGGCTTCCCGCTGGGGTTCAACGACGCGATGTGGGCCAAGTACAAGTTTGGGACGCTGCTCAACCTGACCGACCCGAAGACCGGGAAGCCGAGCGAGCGGAACATGTTCTTCCAGCCAATGGCGGGAGATCCGGTGTTCTTCGGTGGCCAGCCGGCGGCGGCCTCGATCGAGAATCTGCAGAAGAACGGGGCGCTCTTTCTGGTGTGCAACAACGCCCTGAAGCTCTGGGTCAGCCAGCTGGCCGCGGGCGGTGGCTCGGCCGCAGCGATTGAGCATGACCTCCGGACCAACACCCTTCCAGGAGTGGTGATTGTGCCGGCGATGGTGATCGCGATCGAGAAGGCCCAATCGGCGGGAATCGCGTACAACAAGCAGGGCTGATGGCCGACCTGTTCATCGTGCGCCGGAGGTTCCGCTTCCGGCGCACGACGTCCGGCTTCGATCAGGAAGCCGCCCTGGCCGATTCCCGGATCTGCTGAAGCAACTCGCCGAGGGCGTCATCGAGCAACCGGATCAGCTGTCCAGTCGCCACGGCGTCGGCCGCAGTGGCCGCCTTGACCAGCGCCTCGGTGATTCCGCGAACCACTTGACCGGCGATCATTGCCGCCGGGCCCCTGAGGGCATGGGCGGCCTGAACGATCTCCGGGAAGTCCTCCCGGACGGCCGCATCGAGAATCTTCCCGAGTCGGCCGGGTGCGTCGGTGAGGAAGGACCCGACCAGCCGGGCCTCCAGTGCCGTGTCCCCGCCGGCATGTTGCCGCAGGACGGCCCGATCCCAGACCGGGCGGCCGTCCCATTCGCGCTCCCCAAGCCCCATGTTTCCCACCACCCGATGTCCGCCTCCGAGAGGCAGCCTCGTGGCTGCCGCCGTTCCGGAGCGCGATGTTCACTTCCTTCTATCGGCTTGGGGGTCGGGCAGGTGTAGCCCTCCGTCGATCGGGGCAGTGGCTAGGGTGTCCCGATTTCGGAAAGGTAGGCCTGGCGGAGGTTTTCCTGGTATTGGGAGAAGAGGCCTGTCAACACCCGGTGCTCCTCCTGCACGGATTTCCGGAAGTCGCTGTCTGTCAGAAAATGGTATAGTACCCCTGCCATGATCTGGGCGTCCATCCGGAATGCGGTGTGCCCCACCGATCCCAATCCATCGGCCAGCATCTCATGGGTGTGGTAGCTGCCCCGGGAGCTGAACACCCCGACCCCGACCCCCGGGATGTCATGGGAGACGCCGCCGGTCTCCTCGTAGCCCGCCGGCCGCTGTGGCTCCAACTCCAGATGCGGTGCCCCCAACTTCCTGGCGTAGGCAAACCACGCTTCCTCCAGGGTCCCCAGCGTGACCCCGTCTCGATACTCGCCGTACCGGTTGATCTCGACCGTGGTCCCGGTCGCCAGCGCGGCGCCGCGGGCCGCGTCGTCGATCATCCGGGTGATGTGCTCCAGGTAGATCCCGTCCGGATAGCGGATGTAGTAGTCGACCACCGCCCGGGCGGGCACCACGTTGGGGGCAACTCCGCCCTCGGGAATCACCCCCTGAATGCTGGCCTCGGGCCGGAAGGTGGAACGCAGGCCGTCCACTGAGCTGTAGAACCGGACCGCCGCGCTGAGTGCGTTCCGGCCGTGCCAGGAGGTCAACTGGTGGGACGGTCGGCCGGTGAAGATGTACTTCACCTCGTTGATGTTGAGACAGCAGATCCCGAATCCCGCCCGGGCCCTGCTGGTTTCGGTCGATGAGTGACTGCGGATCAGGATGTCGGCGCCCTTGAAGACCCCGGCGTCCCGCATGATGCTCTTGGCCGGGGGTCCCACTTCCTCGGCGGGGGTCCCGTAGATCCGCACCGTCCCGGCCACCTTTGCGGTGCTGAGGTACTCCTGGAGGGCGACCGCGGCGGCGATGACGATCGGGGTTTGGGCATGATGCTGGTCCCCGTGGAACGGCCCTTCGGTATCGCGGAGGGCATCGTACTCGCCGATCAGTCCGAGCACCGGCCCGGCCCCGGCCGGCGAATCCCAAGTCGCCACAAAGGCGGTCTCGAGACGGGCCACACCGGCATCCACGGAAAAACCGTGGTGCCGAAGCACCTTGACCAGAGTGTCGACCGACTGGAACTCTTTCCAGCCGACCTCGGGGTGTCGGCCGATGTGATCGCTCAGCGCCTGCATCTCCCCGTCCCAGATGGCCCCAGCCCGCTCAAGAATCCGGTCGCGTGCCGGGTCCGGCCGGGTGGCCAGCCGGGTGGCCTGTGCGGAGGGAGCCAGCCGGGCCTGTACCGAGTCGATGGCCTGGAGCACCGGACCCGCGGCGGCCCGCTCGGTCGGGGTGGTCTGAGCCCCTGCCGTCTGGGCCAAGGCAATCACGAGAAGGCCGGAGACGGCGATTCGCGGCGTCCGGGGCAGTGGAGTCGACATCAGAGGAGTCCTCCAGTCAGGGGCGTGGTCAGGGGGCGCGGCGTGGTTCCGGGCGGCCGCCGGCCTTCCAGCTCGGGGTCGGGCCATCACCCAGCAGGCGAACCGCCCGGGCGGTGGCCTCGATGACTTGCGCCATATGGTCCGGGTCGGCCAGGGCGGCCTCGTCGCTCGGCCGGTGATAGTCCGAGTGCAGGTTGAAGCTCGACAGAGTATGCGCCGGGATGCCCTGCAGGGCGAAGGCGTAGTTGTCGCTTCGGCGAAAGAAATTCTGGTCGGGTCGTGGGTCAGGCACGATCGGGATGCCGGCGGCCGCCAGTCCATCCCCCATGGTGGAGCGCTCGTATCCGGTGAGCCAGGCCCGTCCGGGACCGCCGGCCAGCGAATCGGGCCGGCCGATCATCTCGATGTTGAGGTTGGCGACGGTCTTGTCCAATGGGCGGGTGGGGTGCTGGAGATACCAGCGGGTGCCGAGTCCGCCCAGCTCCTCACCGGTAAACGCCACGAAGACCAGCGTCCGCCTGGTGCCGCCGCTCGCGGCCAGCAGGCGCGCCACTTCCAGCATCGCCACCGTTCCCGAGGCGTTGTCATCGGCCCCGTTGTTGATCGAATCCCCGTTGACCGGCTGGCGGACCCCGATGTGGTCGTAGTGGGCGGTGACCAGCACGACCTCGTCGCGGAGGGCCGGGTCATTGCCGGGGAGCACCCCCACCGCGTTGCCACCCACCAGGCGCCGGTCAGCCGGGAAGGTGTCGAGCGCGGACCGATCCATCACGAGGACGACACGGCGGCTGTCTGCCCGGGCCAGAGGGATGGTCTGGAAGTATTCGCGGTCCCCGGCCGGGGTGAGTCCCGCGGCCCGCATCCGACGGCTGATGATCTCGGCGGCCTTCCGGCTTCCTTCGCCGCCGGTCTGGCGGCCCAGCAGGGCATCGGAGCTGAGCGAGTCGAGCAGGGCCGCTATGGCGGCAGGGGCAACGGCCCCGGCTTGCCGGGCGCCGGCGACGGCCGGAGTGACGACAAGGGCCACCAGGAGGGCGAGGGTACCTCGGCTTGGCTTGGGCATGGGAGGTGGGCCGGTCAGGCCAGCAGGTCGGTGGTGAGGTCGGCCACGGTCGGGGCGCCGAGCAGGGCCATCGTGGTATCGAACTCGTCCTGCAGCATCTCCAGCACCCGCCGCACCCCGGCCTCGCCGTCCCAGGCCAGGCCCCAGAGCACCGGTCGGCCAATCAGCACCGCCCGGGCCCCGAGTGCCACGGCCTTAGCCACGTCGGTCCCCCGGCGCACGCCGCCATCCATCAGGATCTCGATCCGGTCCTCCACCGCATCCACGATCTCGGGGACCGCACGAAGGGCCGGAAGCGCCCCGTCCAGCTGGCGACCACCGTGGTTGGAGACGATGATTGCCGAGACCCCATGGTCGAGCCCGATCCTCGCGTCATCACCGCGGAGGATGCCCTTGAGGACGATCGGCAACTCGGTGATGGAGGCGAGCCACTCGACCCCCTTCCAGGTGAAGGAGGAGTCCCGCACCCCACGATGGAACGCCGCCAGGCCGGAATCACCTTCGGCGCCGTGCAGCCCCTCGGACTGCTCGAGATCGAAGTTGGCCAGCCGGAGTTCCGTCGGGAGCACAAAGCCGCTGCGGAGGTCCCGCTCCCGGCGGCCGAGGACCGCGACGTCGGTCGTCAGCACCAGCGCCTGGTACCCGGCGGCCTCGGCCCGTTTGACCAGATCCTCCGTCAGCCCCCGGTCCCGGTGGACGTACAGCTGAAACCACCTCGGCCCCGGTCCGGTTTCGGCCACGTCCTCAAGCGAAGTGGTCGCGAAGGTGCTGACCACCATGATGGTGCCGGCGGCGGCCGCCGCCCGGGCGGTGGCCAGTTCCCCGTCCGGATGGGCCAGGCGCTGGAACCCGGTCGGCGCCACCAGGATGGGCGAGGTGATCTCGGTGCCGAGCACGGTGGTGGCGGTGGAGCGCTCATTCACATCCACCAGACAGTGGGGCCGGAATTCGAAGCTGCTGAAGGCCCGGCGGTTCTCCCGCAGGCTGTGCTCGTCCTCGGCGCCGCCGTTGATGTATTCGGCCGCGTGCCGGTCGAGTTTGGCTGCCGCGAGCGCTTCGATGTCGGCGAGGTTTACCGGAGCAGTCATTCGTCGTCGTCCACTCGGAGGTCAGGGTTGGGTGGCGGCCACGACGAGTCCCATGAACTCGTTGATCCGCCGGGTGTCCATCCAGCGCGTCACCACCACCAGGTCCAGCTCCGGGGCGATCCAGATGACGTTGCCGCCGGAGCCGAGCGCAAAGAAGGATCGCTCCGTGGCGGCCGGGTACTGCTTCGCCTCGGGGGAATTGAGCCACCACATGTAGCCGTAGACCGGCCGGATCGGGGTCGGGGTGGTCGCCAGGTCGATCCACTGTTCCGACAGCAGCTGCCGGTCGCCCCACTTGCCCCGTCGCAGCATCAGGTAGCCGAACCGGGCATGGTCCCGGGTGCTGGCCCAGACGCCGCCGCCCCAGTGACCACCGCCGCTGACCGACTGCACCTGCCGGCCGGCGATCTCCACGTACGAGTTCCGGTAGCCGTGCCAGACCCAGGTGTCGGAGGCCCCGATCGGATCCATGATCTCGGCCTTCAGGATCTCGGGGAGCGGACGATTGAAGAGCCGAAGCATCGAGAGCGCCAGCCGATTGACCCGGACGTCGTTGTA
This sequence comes from uncultured Gemmatimonadaceae bacterium, assembly GCA_964364615.1. Taxonomy (GTDB): domain Bacteria; phylum Gemmatimonadota; class Gemmatimonadetes; order Gemmatimonadales; family GWC2-71-9; genus SZUA-320. The sequence continues at coordinate 2,334 of CAYINH010000100.1, read as the reverse complement.
CTCCCAGAAGGTGCCGGGCGTCTGGAGCTGGCGGTCCCGTCCCCGCCGCCGGTCGGCCACGTCCGGCTTGTCCCACAGGGTGCCTTCCCATTCGCTGGTCTGGGTCAGGTGATCGTGCCAGGTGATCTGGGCGTTGTGGGGGCTGTCGAACCCACCGTCCGTGATCAACTCTCCCTCCGGCCGGTGCAGGTCGGGGATCATCCCCCGGTCAAACGCGATCCCGGTGACCGCGGACAGGTAGCTCTTGGACACCGAGAAGGTCATGTCGACTCGTTCCACATCGCCCCACTCGGCCACGATATAGCCGTTCCGGATGATCATCCCGCCGATTCCGCCCCAGTCCTTGATCGGCCCCAGGATGTCCGGGTAGGGCTCGGTGGCCACATTGCGGGCAAGCTGGACCGCCATGGAGCGATCCCAGGGGATCTCACTAGCCTTCGCGAAGGCGACCGCCGAGTCCACCAGGGCCGGGTTCATCCCGACGGTGGTGGCGGCGCGGTGCTCCCAGCCAGCTCCGGGGGCCGGATAGTACGGGATGCTGACCTGGGCGGCGACCGAGGCCGGCGCCAGGGCGAGGAGCGCGACGAGAACGGGGGTGATACGCATCGGGATTCTCCGGCTGATCAGAACGAGAACTTCAACCCGACCCGCCAGGCAGTGATGGCCGGACGGGTCGGGGCTCGGCCTCGGGGGGCGGGCAGTCCCTGCTACCCTCGTCTGGTGAACTCCGAGTCCGACGGCGCAGCCCCGACCCCTCCCGGCCAACCGCTCCGTCACCAGCCGTTCGCCACTCGCTGCTCACCGCTCACCTCTCACCGCTCACCCTGAGTCGGCAGACGCGTTCGGGGGATCATAAGCCGCCCACTCCGGCTTGCCAACATGACCCCGTCAAGCCATGCTACCGTCAATCATGTCCCAGCGTCCCTTGATGATCGGCGTGGTTGGCGGCTCGGGATCCGGCAAGACCACCGTGGCCCGCGCGATCCACGAATTCCTGGGCATCGACGCGGCGTTCATCGACCAGGACGCCTACTACGCCGACCTCGGCCACCTGACCCTCGAGGAGCGGCGCCGGGTGAATTTTGATCATCCCGACGCCTTCGACACCGACCTGATGGTGCTCCAGCTGGAAGCGCTGGCGGCCGGGAACACGATCCAGAAGCCGACCTACGACTACCCGGCGCACACCCGGGCTGCCCGGACGGTCGATGTTCGTCCCGGGGAGGTCATCGTGGTCGATGGCATCCTCCTCTTCGCGGATCCTCGACTGCGGCCGCTGTTCGACATCAAGATCTTCGTCGATGTCGATGACGACGTGCGATTCATCCGCCGGCTGCAGCGGGACGTGACGGAACGGGGTCGCACCCTGGACGATGTGGTCCGGCAGTATCTCGGCAGCGTCCGCCCGATGCACCTCGAGTTCATCGAGCCCTCCAAGCGGTATGCCGACATCATCCTTCCCGAGGGCGGCCACAACCGGATCGGCGTCGAGATGATCCTGGCCCGGGTAGAACTCGAACTGAGCCGCCGCCGCGACGAGCGATCCACGACCTGAGAGAGCGGCTTGCCCCATCACCTGGACAGGAGTCCTCCATGATCCGCCGTCTGTGCCTCTTCCTCACCGTCCTGCTGATCCCGGCCCTGCCCGGGGTGCTCGTCAGTCAGGAGACCCTGCTGACCCCGGCCAGCTATCTCGACTACGAAACCGTGGCCGATCCCGGTTTCTCACCGGATGGCAAGGTGATTGTCTACACCCGGCGCTGGATCAACACGCTGGAAGACCGGTTCGAGTCCGCCCTCTGGATCATGGACGGGAATGGCGGGCGGAACCGGTTCTTCACCAAGGGGGGCAATCCGGTCTGGTCCCCCGACGGGACCCGGGTGGCCTATCTGGCCGAGGGGGAGCCCAAGGGCACCCAGATCTTCGTGCGGTGGGTGGACCGCGATGGTCCCCCGACCCAGGTGACCCGGGAGGAGTACCCGCCCAGCAACATCGGGTGGTCCCCGGACGGCCGGTCGATCGCCTTTGCCCGGTTCGTGCCGAAGACGTCGGCCTGGAAGATCGAGATGCCGGCGGCGCCGAAGGATGCCAAGTGGACGGCGCCACCGCGGTTTGTCGACCGGCTGCACTACCGGCAGGATCGGATCGGCTATACCGAGCCGGGGGGGTACCACCTCTTCCAGGTCGCCGCGGATGGGAGTACCCCGCGGCAGCTGACCCGGGGCGACTGGTCCCTGGGCGCCCGGTTTGACGGTCTCGTTGGCGGGGTCAACTGGAACTGGAGTCCCGATGGCCGGACCATCGTGGCCGACGGATACCGGGGGGAGGACGCC
>CAYINH010000099.1:0-8414 GCA_964364615.1 uncultured Gemmatimonadaceae bacterium | reverse complement strand
GCCGCACCATGTGTCCGCAGACCATCCTTGGAGAGCCGTTCTTTCCCGCCGATCCTCGATGGGAGCCCGCCTATCGGTTCGCAACCCGGCACCAGCTACCCGTCATGATCCACAGTGGGGACACCTACGACCCCGCCGGCAAACTGAAGTACTCCCACCCGCTGCACATCGATGATGCCGCGGTGGACTTCCCCGAGGTCAAGTTCGTGATCTGCCACATCGGGAATCCCTGGGTGCGCGACTGCATGGAAGTGGTCTACAAGAACGCCAACGTCTCCACCGACATCAGTGGTCTGGTGCTGGGAGAATTCAGCGATCGGTTCGAGGCCTACATGCGGAAGCAGTTGCAGGAGATGCTGCTGTACGGGGTGGAGCCCGACAAGGTACTGTTCGGCACCGACTGGCCGATCAGCTCCATGGAGTCCTATCGGGCGTTCATGCGGGACCTGGCCATCCCGGAGCGGGAGAAGCAGCGGATCTACGCCGAGAACGCGGTGGCCCTGTTCGGGCTCAACCCGCAGGACAGCCTGCTGGCCCCGAGACCACGCTAGGCCTCAGGGCCGGGCCGTTCGCACGATCAGACCCAGCGCCACCCCCCGCAGCCCGGGCCAACTGCGCTTCTTCCCCTGGTCCACCAGCATCAGCTGACTCGAGATGCCGCCATCCATGAGGATGGCGTCCCGGCTGCCCAGGGCGCCCATCACCGCGACCATCTCCGGGGTGGTGAATCCGAACGGCACAACTTCAAGCACTCCGCCCAACCCCTGCCACCGGGTCATGGCGATCAGCACCCGGCCATCCGCCAGGGTCCCGAGCCCGAGGCGAGCATCGCGGTGAGTCAGGTCAACCCCCTGACCCTCGAACCGCAGTTGGAATGGGAGGCGGCCTTTCCGCAGCAGATCGGGGTAGGACTGGAAACCGATCCGCGCTTCCCCGGCCAGGAACGGCAGGCTGTCAATGGTGGCGATCCGAACCCGGCCAGTCGTGTCCACCAGAACTCCCGGGGCAAGCGGTCCCGTGCCGGGGGGCTGTTCCGCGATCCCGTTCCGCACCAGCCATCCCCAGGGACCAGTCTTGAACTGGCCGGCATTGAGAGCGAGCACGGCATCCCGGGGGGTGTCCTGGATCGTCCAGCGACCGGCGACGCCCTGCCGGGCGCGGGGTGGCACCGCGAGCTCGAAGGCGAGCCGGGAGGGATCGAGTCGCACCAGAATCACCCGAATCCGCCAAGCGGTGCCGGCGCCGGCCAGGGTGATTTCCCCCCATTCCACCCCCGGCGAGGCGGGGCGCCAGATCACCGCGTCGGCTACCAACGGCAGAGGCCCCGGCCAGAACGCCGGGGCCTCCGTCGACCGCCACCAGGTGACCCACTCTCCCCCGACCTCGATCGCCAGACTGCTTTCCGACTCGCTGGGCCGCGCGGGCCACGCGAACCCGGAGAGGAAAGCGGTGAGGAGGAGGAATCGGCCCCCGGTCAGAGGATATTCGCCTGCGACAAGGACTTGACGAGGCCGCCGCAGACCTTCCTGTTGGCCTCCAGCACCGCGAACTCCTGCTGGGAGAACCCCATCGAAGGTCTGCCCTCGCTCTGGCAGTAGTTGAGCCAGCGCTCTCGCATGATCGCGTAGGGCCGCGGCCTGAACCCGCTGGCCTGTTCGCCCTTCTGGCGAACGTACTCGTAGCTGTTGCCGGGACCTCCCGCCGAACGGGAACTTCGAGGCGACTGGGGCATAGGATCGAGTTTGGGCTCCCGGGGAATCGGGCCGCAGGATGCGATCCGCTTGAGAATCCGCTGCGCAATCGCGTTGGCCTCCATGAGCTTCCCCTCTTCGAGAAGCTTCTCCGACAGCTCGGCGTCCTTGTCGTTGGCCGCCTCGATCTCATCCATGCACTTCTGGTGGGCTTCGGCCTTCCTGTCGTACTCGTCGACCAGTTCCTGCTGGCTGGCCCGCTTGGCCTCCCAGGCCGCGACCTCGGCGTCGTATTTCTTCTGTGCTTCAAGCTCGGCTGCGGCGTTCTTCTCCCGCGCTAACTCAAGCGCCGCCAGATCTTTCTCCGCCGTCCTGACCGCAGCGATCTCGGCCCGGAGTCCTGCTTCGAGCTGGAGATACCGCTCCTGGGTGATCTCCAGCACCTCCGCATCGAATTCAGGAGCCGGCACGAGATTGAACGGCGTCCCCGCTTCCTCGGCGCTCTTCTTGACTTTCTTGATCAGCCCCCCGATCTGGGCGGTCGCCGGGGTGGCGACGAGGGCGGCGAGGATCAGCCCGAGCACGGGCGAGAATCGGGTACCCATGGCGGCTCCGCGGTTGATGGCGTCGAACGAGGCACAGGGGATGGCCCCGTTGCCGGGGCACTTCTGGAATCTGACAGGGGACGGACGACTCCGCCAGAGTCAGCAGCCCGGCCGGCCCGGGGGGGGACAATCCGACATCGGAGCCCGGATTTCCCGGGGCGCGGCGACGTGGCCCGACGGACTACGCCGCGCTGTCGGTCGCCGGCTGATGGATGAACCGCAGCTCATCCCCGGCGCGCTCGACCACGATCCGATCGCCCTCCTGGTAGTCCCCTTCGAGCAGGTCGAGGGAGAGCGGGTTCTGGAGTCGGGCCTGGATGACCCGCTTGAGGGGGCGGGCCCCGTAGCGGGGATCATACCCCCAGTCGGCCAGCAACGCCTTGGCTGGTGCGGTGACTTCCAGGGAGAGGCCTCGAGCCGCCAGCAGCGCCTCCAGGTGGACCAGCTGGAGCTCCACGATCGCCCCGATGTGTTCCCGCGACAGGGGCTGGAACACGACGATGTCATCGACCCGGTTGAGGAACTCGGGGCGGAAGTGATGCCGCAATTGCCCGCGCACCTCGTCGGCCACCCGGGACCAGCGACCCGGATCGGGGGCGTCGGCCCAGTCGAGGATAAGGCCGGACCCGATATTCGAGGTCATGATGATCACCACATTCCGAAAGTCGACCAGCCGGCCCTGGCTGTCGGTCAGCCGGCCGTCGTCCAGAATCTGAAGCAGCAGGTTGAAGACATCGGCGTGGGCCTTCTCGATCTCGTCGAACAGCAGCACGCTATAGGGACGCCGCCGCACCGCTTCGGTCAGCTGCCCGCCTTCCTCGTAGCCGACGTAGCCCGGCGGGGCGCCGATCATCCGCGCCACCGCGTGCTTTTCCATGTATTCGGACATGTCCAGCCGGACCATCGCCCGCTCATCGTCAAACAGGAACTGGGCGAGGGCCTTGGCGGTCTCCGTCTTCCCGACCCCGGTCGGGCCGAGGAAGATGAAAGACCCGACCGGACGGTTCGGATCCTGCAACCCGGCCCTGCTCCTCCGCACCGCGTTGGACACCGCGGCCACCGCCTCGGCCTGACCCACCACGCGACGATGGAGTTCTGATTCGAGCCGAGTGAGGCGCTCCCGATCACTTTCCAGCATCTTGGTCACCGGAATGCCGGTCCATTGGGCCACCACCTCGGCGATGTCTTCGGTATCCACCTCTTCGCGGAGATAGCGGGCCGTGGCCTGAACCTCGGCGAGCCGGACCTCTCCGGCCGCAACCTGACGCTCGAGTTCGGGTAGCCGACCGTACCGAAGCTCGGCGGCCTTCTGCAAATCTCCGTCCCGGGTCGCCTGGTCCACCGCGTGCCGGAGGGCCTCCGCCTCCGCCTTGGTCTCCTGGATGCCGTGGATGGCGTCCTTCTCGGCCTGCCACTGGGCCTTCATCCCTGAACCCGTCTCGCGCAGCATCGAGATCTCCTGCTCCAGGGTCTCCCGCCGCTCGATGGCGGCCTTGTCCTTTTCCTTGAGGAGGGCCTGGCGCTGAATCTCCAGCTGGACGATCCGCCGTTCTACCTCGTCGATTTCGGACGGCAAGGAGTCGATTTCGATCCGCAACCGACTGGCGGCCTCGTCCATCAGGTCGATCGCCTTGTCCGGCTGAAACCGATCCCCGATATAGCGGTCCGACAGGGTTGCGGCCGCCACCAGGGCATTGTCGGTGATGCGGACCCCGTGGTGCACTTCGTATTTCTCCTTCAGCCCCCGGAGGATCGCGATGGTATCTGCGACGCTGGGAGCCCCTACCATCACCGGCTGGAACCGGCGCTCGAGCGCGGAGTCCTTCTCGACATGCTTGCGGTACTCGTCCAGGGTGGTGGCGCCGATCACGTGCAGCTCCCCGCGGGCCAGGGCCGGCTTGAGCATGTTGCTGGCGTCCACCGCGCCTTCGGCACCCCCGGCCCCGACGATGGTGTGCATCTCGTCGATGAAGGTGACGAAACGGCCTTCGGCCTGCGTCAACTCCTTGAGGACCCCTTTGAGCCGCTCCTCGAACTCCCCTCGAAACTTGGTCCCGGCGATGAGCAGGCCGAGGTCGAGGACCACGAGTTCCCGCCCCCGAAGCGAATCGGGGACGTCGCCGTCAACGATCCGCTGGGCCAGTCCTTCGACGATCGCGGTCTTGCCCACCCCGGGCTCGCCGATGAGGACCGGGTTGTTCTTGGTCCGCCGGGAGAGCACCTGCATGACCCGCCGGATCTCGTTGTCCCGGCCGATCACCGGATCGAGCTTCCCCGCCCGGGCGGCATCGGTCAGGTTCCGGGTGAAGCGGCGGAGGGCCTGATAGGCCTCCTCGGGGGTGGTGTCGGTCACCTGGTGGGCACCCCTGACCTGGCCCAATGCGGCCCGGAGATCCGCGACCGTGATCTCCCGTTCGCTCAGGAGCGAGCGGAGGGTGGTGCCGGACTCTTCCGCCAAGCCAATGACCAGGTGCTCGGTGGAGAGGTAGGCGTCACCCATCGCCTTGGCTTCCTTCTCGGCCCGGCCGAAGACCTTGTGCAGCTCCCGGGCGAGGCTGGGCTCGACTTCGCCGCTCTGGGTGGGGAATCGGGCGAGTTCCCGATCGGTCGCCTCCCGAAGCTGTGTCACGTTGAGACCGACCTTCTGGAGCAACGGCTGGACGACCCCTTCATCCTGGGACAGCAGGGCCGCCAGCAGGTGGGCATCGTTCACCACCGGGTTGCCCTTGGCCTGAGCCAATGCCGAGGCATCCCGGAATGCCTCCTGCGCCTTGATGGTCAATCGCTCTGGGCGGATCATCGAGTTCTCCACATGCGGGACCCCTGAAGGATCCCTCACGGTATGGGGACCTAAAGCGTTGTCACTACGGCAGATGAGGATTGGCAATTCGCGTACCGCTCGAATGTGCCGAAATGACAGTTGGGCTCGGCTAGACGAGTGTCCGGCGCCCCTCCGCACCTCGTCTGGTGACCCCGGTCCGGTCGGCCCACTCCAGCAGCGGGATGAGGAACCGGCGGCTCAGGCCAAGCTGTTCCCGCACGGCGGCGGGGACGATCTCCCCTTCGGCGCCGACCTGGCGGAGCACCGCCGTGACCCGGTCCAGGGTCTCCCGGGCGTAGTGCCGGTCCCGCTCGACCGCTTCGATCAGGCCTCGGCTCGCTGCCATCCGCAGGGCGCCGGCGAGGTCCGTCAATCCCAACCCGCCCAACTCGGAGGTGGTCGGGGGCTCCAGCCCGGCTTCTCGGATCGCCTCCACGAGGCGGGTGACCTCCCCCTCACCTCCGCCGGCGCCTGGCGCGAACCCCGACCGCGCAATGGCCCCGCGGTCCCGACGGAGGAGGCCGTCGGCCGCGAACCGAGCCACGAGGGCATCGACCACCCAGCCGGTCGCCGCGAGCTGACTCCGGAGTGTTTCCAGCGAGATCCCCGGAAGGGCCGGATGCGCGAGGTGATACTCCTCGACCAGCCCAACCAGCTTTCGGCCGGCGCTGTCGAATCGCGATCGGAGGATCCACCGATCCCCCACCGTGATCAACTCGGGCAGGGCCTCCAGGACAGCTCCGATCGTGTCGGAGGAAATGCCGGAGAGAATCACCGCCGCATCGGCCGTCACCCCGGAGGGGCGCCGGTCGATCAGCCCGACCAGCCGACGCAGCGGGTCGGGGTCCAGCAGTTCGACGGGCCACCGGGACCGATGCGGAGGAGAGGGGTCGATCACGATTCCCCCCCCGATCGTCACGACCGGGCTGTACCGCCGCAGCACCAGCCGGTCACTGCCCCGGACCACCAGCGGGTCCTCGAGGGCCAGGCGGGCGGGGCCTCGGCCGCCGGGGAGGATGTCCTCCCTGGGATAGACCCGGGCCATCACCTCGGCGGTGCCGTGATGGACCCTCACGCGGGAGCGGCGAGTCAGCGGAGCCGGGGCGTCCGCCGAGAGTGTGATCACCACGTCCAAGGCGGTTGTCACCGTCCACGGCCACCGACCGGCCACCACCACGGTTCCGCGGGGCGCCTGCTCCCGGCTGATCCCGCCCAGCCCCAACGCCGCCCGCGCTCCCGGCGAGGCGGTGGTGGTCTGCTGGCCGAACGATTCGATCGAGCGCACCTTCCCTTGGGCCCCACCGGGCAGCAGAGTGACGGCGTCTCCGATCGAGAGCGAGCCACTCCAGACGGTCCCGGTCACCACGGTCCCGACCCCGGCCAGACTGAAGGTCCGGTCCACCGGCAACCGGAAGAGGTCCTCCGGAGGGCGAGGTGATGCATGGGCAGCCTCCTCCGCGATCCGGCCCCGAAGCACGTTCAACCCGATTCCGGTGACGGCGGAGACCTCCACCGGGGTACCGAACGACACCGGACTCACGGACAGCCGGGCCTCCACCTCGGCCCGGACCAGCGCCAGCCAATCAGCATCGACCAGGTCCACCTTGGTCAGCACCGGTATTCCCCGAGGGACACCGAGTTGTTCCACCACGGTGAGGTGTTCCAGGGTCTGGGGCCGGATCCCTTCTCCAGCATCGATCACCAGCAGGACGAGGTCGATCCCCGAGGCACCGGCCACCATGGTCCGGACGAAGTCCTCGTGGCCTGGAACATCCACGATCCCGATCGGAGCAATCCCTTCGAGGCGGAGGGACGCGAAGTTCAACTCAATCGTGATCCCTCGCTGCCGCTCCTCCCGAAGCCGATCCATCGGCGTCCCGGTCAGCGCGGTGACCAAGGTCGACTTGCCGTGGTCGATATGCCCCGCGGTGCCGATAATCATGCCGCTTCCCAGGAGCGCTGCTGCCAGAAGTCGAGCGCGGGGAGATCCGCATCGCCACCCAGCTGGTGACGGAGGTATCGCCCCAGCAGCCGACGGTGGGCCGCCGCGTGGCTTCGTTCCATGACCGGCAGATCGTCGGTCCCCGCGAGCACCCTGATCAGATCCGCCCGGTCGGCTTCCGGAAGCCAGGTCACCGCGTGACTGCGGGCACAGGCCGGGCAGAGCGCCCCGCCTTCGGTCAGACTGAAGGGTAGCGGGCCCTCGCCGGGGACGGCCGCTCCATCGAGCACGCACTGCCGCAGATCCGGGGCAAAGCCCAGCACCCCGATCAATTGCCACAGCCAGTGGAGCCCGACGACTTCGGCCGAGGCGGGGGCGGTCACCTCCAGCTCCAGCAGGGCTCGTTTGAACCCCTGGTAGGATGGTTCGTGCACTCCGGCGGGGGCAAATCGCAGCATCACTTCGGCCAGGGCCAGTCCGGCGGCATATCGGTCCATCACCGCCGCCAGCCCCGCCGGCAGGTGGAGGAGATCGAATCCGGTAAGGAGATGGAGCTCACTGCGGGCTGACAGCACCACCATCCCCTGACCAATGCTGAGTGGCTGCAACCCGCCACCGAAGCGACTCCTGGGTCGGAGGGCCCCCTTCGCAATGACACTCTGGACCCCGAGTTCCCGGGTGGCCAGCCGAGCGATGCGGGATGACTCGCCGTATCGGATGGTGGACAGGACGATCCCTTCCACAACGATCGGCTGGGCCATGATCAGCGGTTGGCTGGTTCTTCGGCGGGCGGAATCAGGGTAGTGGTGGCCGCCCGGGGGCAGACACCCAGGACCACGCTCCGGATCTCGGTCAGATCGGGACGGAAGACCCGAGCCCGACCCACGCTGCCCGGGGTGCAATTGCCGGGCTCGATCCCGTAGATCTGATTCCGGCTGTCAGTGGTGACGCCCTGACTGGCCTGGACGGGGATGCCGCCCCCGGCTCCACGTACCACCGATCGGGTGCGGGTGTTGAACTCCATCAGCCCCTCCGTAGGGGAACTGATCATCACCCGTTCCCCACGGTCCGCCGCGATCGGACCCGGAAACTCCCCGATGCCACCGAAGGAGCCGACCTCCGTCCGGGACACGGGGTCGATGATGGTCAACCGACCGGACGGGCTCTCAGGCCCGCCCCGGCTGAGGACATAGATCCGCCCGTCAGCGGCGACGCTCGCGTAGCTCGCGTTGCCCGGCCCAGGGATCGGGATCGAGTCCCTCCCACCAATACGGGCCAAGGTGTTCGGGTCAAGCACCAGGATCCAGCTTTCTCCCTCCGGACACTCCGCCTGGCCGACCGCAAGAAGCGAGGAC
>CAYINH010000098.1:0-8433 GCA_964364615.1 uncultured Gemmatimonadaceae bacterium | reverse complement strand
ATCCGCTGGTCGATGTCATATCCCAGGGGCCGGGTCACGGCAGCCACGGCGGCCGAGGCCCATCCTCCGGGGAGCAAGCTGTCACTGCGATAGGCAATGACCCCGCCACCGGCGGCGGGGAGCCGGAGCACCGTGGTCGCCAGGGCGAGGGCAGGAAGTGACGGCGGGGGCGGGCCTTCGCCTCCCCCGCAGCCGGGGATCGCCCAGAGGACGATCCCGAGCACCGGGATCCAGCGGTTGATCAGAAGGTGGGCCCCAGGCTCAGGGTCCACAGGTGCCCGACCCCCGGCCGCCGGAAGGGAATGGCGTAGTCAAGTCGCATCGGCAGGAATCCGAGCAGGTTCCACCGTGCGGAAAAGCCCCAGGCCTGGACTGGAGTCCGGATCTCGTCTGTCTCCCTGAGACCCGGCACCCCAAAGGTGGGCAGGTAGGGATCGTCGGCCGCCCGATCCCACTTGATGATCGACTTGTTGTCCCACACCAGCCCGATGTCATAGAACGCCGCGAGCTCAAAGCCCGGCAGCGGGATCGGCAGGCTGGTCATCAGGTCCATCGGCAAAGGAAACCGGAGCTCGACATTGCCGACGGCCAGCTGGGACCCGATCAGGTTGTTGACCGCGCAGGCGGTGGACTGCGATGCCGGATCCTGGCATTCCAGCCGCTGGTACGAGCCGTAGGTGTGTCCCCGGATGAAATCGGGGCTCCCGCCGAAGAGCTGGAAGATTTCCGCATCCCGGCCCCGGCGGCCGAAGTACATCAGCCGGGTGGCCAGGACGAATGGTCCCGCCGGCTTGTCGTAGCGGCGGTAGTCGAAGGTGCCCTGGAAGAACTGCCAGCTGCCGAAGCTCCTGGCGACCTCGATCCGCGACCGGCGCCCAAGCAGGGGGCCGACCCACCCGCCCAGGGCGTTGTCGAACACCAGGGCGACCGACGGCATCGCGTAGCTCAGGTTGTCCAGGTTGATGGTCTCCCGGAAGGGCGCCTGGGTCGGCGCCCCGGTTCGGGTATCGTAGGGCTGGACCTGCCTGACCAGGTCGTGGGCCACGTTGACACCCGACATGCCGAGTTCGATCCGGCGAAACCGGCTGATGGGGTACTGCACCGACCCGAACAGGGTGCGGTAGATGTACCGCTGGTATTCGGTGACAAAGGTGCCCTCGAATGACCCTGCCTCCGGTGGGAGGAAGCCCGCCTGTCCGTAGCCGTAATAGGGTGTCTGGGTCACCCCGACCGTCCACAGGAACCGCTTGGACAGGTTGGCGTACTGCGCCAGCAGGCTGGTCTCCGCGATGCGCCCGTTCAGGGTGGTCCCGAAAATCAGCTTGTGATCGCCCAGCATGTCGCCCAGCACGATCGTGGCCTGGCCGGACACGGAGTTCCCGAAGTTGTCCCGGGCATAGCCGATACTGGGCTGGCTGACGTACTCGGGCTGGAACTTGACCCGGTACGGTCGCTGGAGGAACTCGGCCGTGTCGGGCAGGGCAAAGCCGGTTGAGTCGAGGATCCGGGCGATCGAGACCGGCTCCGGTCCGCGGGCGGAATCGGAGACAACCTCAAGGGAGTCGGTCGGACGGAAGCCGTCCGGGGTCCGGTACACCGAGACGCCACTCAACACGGCGGCCGGCTTGGGAGCCTCCAGGCCGGTCCGGCGGGGGGAGGGAGCCGGACGGGCCACCGCCCCCGGGCCGGCTGGTCCCTGACCGAGCGGCCCCGCGATCAGAGCCGGCGTGGCCCGACGCTGGTACGGCTCCTTCTTGAGCTGGCGGGGGCTGCTCACGCTGTACACGTCGTACTTGCCCTGTTCGAAATACACGAAGGCCAGCCGGTCCGAACCGGCCGACCAGGAGAGGACCGGACTGAGCGGGGTAATGCCCGAGACGCCGGTGTAGAAGTCGGTCAGCTGGTAGATCGACCGCTCGGCCATCTGGTAGAGGAAGATGTTGTTGACCCCGGTCCTGTCGGATACGAAGGCGATCGACTGGCCGTCGGGGGCCCATTGCGGGCTGACATTGCGGCCTTCGTCCATTCCCGGCAGGAGTTCGATGGTGCCGTTGTCGATGTGGTAGAGCGCCACCTTGTAGTTCTCCCACCGGAGGTCGTCGAAATCGGTGGTCGGCCCACGATCGGTGATGAACGCGATGCTGCGACCGTCGGGAGACCAGGTGGGGTGCAGATCGGCGGCTCGGTCGTTGGTCAGCCGGCGGAGGTCGCCCCCGGCCACATTGATCGTGTACAGATCCGAGATGCCCCCGTCCAGGCCGGAGAACACCAGGCGGCTGCCATCGGCGCTCCAGGCCGGGGTGGTAATCCCGTCCACCGGGAGCCGGATCCGCCGGATGACCTTGTTGCGACGGGGGTCGATGATGACCAGGTCATCGCGCCCGTCGCGCTTGGCCGCGAAGGCCAGCAGCTTGCTGTCGGCCGACCAGCTGGCGGACGAATAGATGAAGCGATAGGTCTCGTAGTTGCTGCTGTAGGTCGACTGCAGCAGTCGGCGGATCGGCTTGCCGGTGTTCCCGTCGGCCAGATAGAGGTCCACGAAATAGAAGTCCTTCTCGCTGAAATACGCGATCAGGGATCCGTCCGGGGACAGTGCGGGGGCCAGGTGCCAGGTGCCCTGCGAGTTCACCTCGGTCAGCAGTGGGGTCGCCATCGTCCTCGCCTTGACCCGGTCCCCGATCTCCGGCAGATATTGCTTCTGCACCGCGTCCTGCCACTGGCCGACCAGCTGGGGGAAGGAGAGCCCGGTGACTCGCCGAAGCGCGATCTCGAGGTTGCTTCCGGTCGCCGCCTTGGTGATCGCGCCGATCGCCTCGTCACCCCAGCGGCCGCCGATGTAGGAGACCAGGGCGTGCCCGAAGCGGTAGGGGAACACCCGGTAGAAGTCCTGCGGGCTCGGGAGATCGCCCTCAAGCGCCGCGTCCCGGAGCCACATCCCGGTGTTGGGATCGACTGGACCCAGCGAGGCGTACTCGGACATTCCCTCGCCCCACCAGAGCGGGGCGTTCACCTGCAGGATGCCCTGCATTCCCGCGGGCCCTCGACCACTGGCCCAGATGTCGAACTGGAACTGGTGGGTCATTTCGTGCTGGAGAACGTGTTCGGTCTCCGCGTACGACCCGGTCAGCGGGAAGGTGTTCCGGTGGAGCAGGAAATCGGTGAACCCGCCGGTGCCCTCGTCCACGTCCCCGCCCGCGAGGTTGGTCTGCTGGAACTCCGAGTGGGAGGCGTAGAGGATGATCGGTTTCCGTTCCTTGAACTCGTGATCGAGGATCTTGGAGAGCCGGGCATAGGCTCGCTCCGCCATCCGGGCCACGTCTATCGCGGCCAGGGACTCGCGGTCGTAGTAGTACACATCGAAATGCTCGGTTTGGGCGATCTTGAAATCGAACTTGGCATACTTGACGCGGTTGCGGCCGAAGTACTGTGCCGAGGCGAGACCTGGGGTCAGCGCGGCCACCGCCGCGAGGGCCACCACCCACCGGAGTCCTCTGGTGATCATCCTGTCAGTCCTTTCTCCTGCCCGATCGGTCCGCCCACCACATACGGTGCATCACTCCAGAGGCGCTCCAGCTGGTAGAAGGCTCGTGCCTCGGGGTGGAAGAGGTGTACCACGAAGTCCACGAAATCTATCAAGGCCCACCGTCCTCCGGTGACGCCCTCGACGTGGTGGGCAGACACACCCTCGGCCTCCAGCCGGTCGACCACCGCCGCGCTCAGTCCCCGAACGTGGGCGTCCGAGGTGCCCGACGCGATCAGGAAGTAGTCGGCGGCATCACTGACCCCCCGCAGGTCGAGGACGGTCAGATCGACCCCCTTGCGGTCCTCTATCGCCTCGACCGCCGCCCGGATGACTGGCGGGAGGCTGCGCCGACGGTCAGCCATCCAGCACCGCCGCGGGCGGGTCTTCCACCTGGTAGCAGATCGCCCAGGCCCCTGGTCCCACGTGGGTGCCCAGCACGCCGGTCGCGAGGGAGACGAAGCAGTCTTTCGGTTGATACCCGGCGAGCAGCGCGGTCCTGACCCGCTCGGCCACCTCCGGCGCCTCCGCGTGGACCACCCCGAACCGAACCGCCCGAGGGCGGGGGGTGAGCCGCTCATCGACCAGCGCAAGAACCCGTCGGAGGACCGCTTCCCGACCCCGGGCCCGACCCACCGGGACCAGTCCGCCCGCCAGGTCGACCTCGAGGATCGGCTTGACATCCAGCAGCCCGCCGAGCCAGGCCTTCCCCCGGGATACCCTGCCGGAGCGGAGCAGGTTGTCGTAGCTGTCGACCGTGAGGATCAGGCCGCTCTGGTCCCGGATCCGGGCCAGTTCGCGGGTGATCTCCAGGGCGGCCCATCCCGCCTCGGCCAGTTCCGCTCCACGGAGCGCCAGGAGACCGGTGCCCAACGACGCACTCCGACTGTCCACCAGGTGCACCTGCGAAAGTCCCGCGGCGCGGGCGGCCGCGATCCCGGCCCGAAAGGTACCGGAGAGGGTCCCGGATACCACCACAGCGACCACCGCCTCGGCTTGGCTGGCGGCGGATCGGAAGGTCCGGATGAAGTCGCCCGGGGCCGGTTGTGAGGTGGTGGGAAGTTCCCGGGCCACCCGGAGGCGGCGATAGAACTCCTCCGGCCGGAGTTCGACCCGGTCCGCATAGACCTGCCCGTCCACGACCACCTGAAGGGGGATCATCGCGATCTGATGGCGATCGAGCACCGTGTCCGGCAGGTCCGCTGCGCTGTCGGTCACGATGGCGACCGCCCGGCGGGGCTCGTGCTGGAGGGCCTGGTGCTGGAGCCGGACGTCCTCCGCCTTGGTGGTGGTCACCGTGCCCCAGCGTGCCGCGGCGGCGAAGACCGCGTCCGGGGTGTCGCTATGGACGTGGATCTTGAGGATGTCCCCGGTGGTGAGCACCACGACCGATCCGCCCAGGGTGTGGAGGACCGCCCGGACCTCGTTGGCCGGTGGCAGGGTGTCGCCCCGGACCAGAACCTCCGTGCAGTACTGGTAGTCCCGCTCCTCGGCCACCTCCACCAGCGCCGCCGGCACCGCCCCGGACGTGCGCGGGGTCGCCGCCAGGATCGGGTCACCTTCGATCAACCGGACGATCCCTTCCAGCATCCGCACGAAGCCCATGCCGCCCGCGTCGACCACCCCGGCTTCCCGGAGGGCGGCGAGCAAACCGGGAGTGCCCGCCAACGAGGTCTCGCCATCCCGCCAGACCTGGCGGAGAAAACTGGCCAGATCCGGTGTTTCCACGGCGGCTTGCTCGGCAGCGTCGGCCACCTCTCGGGCCACCGTCAGGATGGTGCCTTCGCGAGGGTCGTCGAGCGCCGTCCGAATCCGGTCCGCCCCGGTCCGTACCGCGCCGGCGATCTCCCGTGCGCTGGCGGTCAGACGCCCGCCGAGGCTGTCGGCAACTCCGAGAAAGAAGTGGGCGAGCATCATCCCGGAGTTGCCCCGGGCACCCAGGACGGCGCCGCGCGCCATGGTGCGCACCGTCTCCGGAAGCGGCGCGTCGCCGAGCGCCTGGAGGGCGTCGGCGACGGCACGAAGGGTCAGACTGAGATTGGTCCCGGTGTCCCCATCAGGGACCGGGAAGACATTGATCCGGTTGATCTCCTCGCGGCCGGCGGCGACCCAGTCGGCAGCGGCGAACATGGAGCGGGCCAGGCGCGGCCCGTCCAGGTACGCGATTCCGCGCGCCATCTATTCGGGGACGACGGTGATCCTGACCGAGGCTCCGACGTCCGGATGCAACCGGACGTGGACAGTGTGTTCCCCGAGGGTCTTGATGGGATGCTCCAGATCGAGCTTCCGCTTGTCGACGATGTGGCCTCGTGCGGCGAGGGCGTCAGCCACGTCCTGCGAGGTGATCGAACCGAACAGCCGGTCGCCTTCGCCCGCCTTGCCCTTCAACTCCATGTGGACCGCGGACAGCACGCTCGCCAGCTTGGACGCCTCGGCCCGATCGGCGTCGAGCCGGACGCCCCGGGCCCGGGCCTCGCCGGCGATCCGCTTCTTGTTCCCTTCGGTGGCTTCGTAGGCCAGTCCCTGGGGCAACAGGAAATTCCTGGCATAGCCCGGCCGGACCCGCACCATGGTGCCGGCCTTGCCGAGCGTCTTGACGTCTTCACGCAGAATCACTTCGATCATGTTGTCGATCCTCCAGTATGCGGCGGGGTCAGTGCCCGCCGGAAGTCGAGCCAGGTATCGGCCAGCCCAAGCAAGAGGGCCGCTCCCATGGCGTATGGTAACAGCAGGACCGCGCTCAGGAACAGGGCGGCCCGGAGCCAGGGATTCCACTGCCGCAGCGCCGTCACGGCGACCGCCGCCCCGCGGAAGCCGTAGAGGCCAACCCACAGCACCAGCAGGTTGGCGATCAGGTCGGCGGGGGCTCCCGAGACCCCCATCAACGCCCCGGCAAACGTGGCTACCGCACCCCAGATCAGGTGATCGTTGAACCGGAAATCGCTGAACCGTCCCGGCAGCGGTCCGACCGGATGCCGGGCGATCCGATGCGCAACCGCCAGGGCCAATACTCCACCCACGACCATGCAGACGACAGCGATCCCGGGGTAGAGCCGAGCCAGGTAACCGATCGAAGCCTCAAACCCCTCCCGCTGGGCCGCCGGCAGGGTGGATCCGTCCAGGATCAGGCTGGTCGCGGTGCGCAACTGGGTCTCCAGGGCCACCCGGAATCCCCCCCAGTCCAGTCCGTTCATCCAGCCCAGCCCGGAAGCTGCCAGGGCCGTGAACCCGGCTGCGGCGGCCGATTGTCCGAAGGCGCCGCCCCGGCGCCAGGCGGCCAGTGCCACCAGGCTGCCGGAGAAGATCAGCCCTGCGGCCCGGACCAGATCCCCGGCCGGGTTGCGATCGCCCAGGGCAAAGGAAAGAACCGCGATGGACAGTGCCGCGGCCAGCCACCAGCGCTCTCGCCACGAGCCGGGGCGCGCGAGCAGTAGCAGCCCCGCCAGCGGTCCCGCCACCATCAGCGGAGGAACGGGGAGCAGGAGAAACGCCACGAGGGCTCCGAAGAGCCCTCGCGGGAGACGATGCCCGACCAGTCCTGGGGCCGGTGCCGGATCCGTCAGGTGCCGTGCCCCTTGATGTAGGGCAGCAGGGCCAGGAACCGGGCCCGCTTGATCGCGGTGCTCAGCTGGCGCTGGTGCCGGGCCGAAACCCCGGAGAGCCGGCGGGGGAGAATCTTCCCGCGCTCAGTGATGAACCGGGAGAGCAGCTTGTCGTCCTTGTAGTCGATGACCCGGATCCGGAGTTCCGCGATCGGGTCCCCACGCTTGACGCGCATTATTCGTCCTCCTCATCGTCGAACTCGCCCTTGGCGGTCGGAATCACCGCTGGGGTGGCCGGAGTATCATTGAGTACCACCAGATACCGGAGCACCGCTTCGTCGAGCCGGAGGGCCCGCTCAAACTCCGGGAGCAGAGTCGGGTCGGTGTCGATGTTCGCGACCACGTAAAACCCGGTCTGCCGCTTCTGGATGGGGTAGGCCAAGGTCCGGCGGCCCCAGATGTCGAGCTTGGGAGCCTCGGCGCCTTCGGCAGCCAGCATGGCGTGGAAGGTATCGAGCTTGGTGGTGATGGTCTCGTCCTCGAGCGCACTGTCGAAGATATAGACCACCTCATACGGGCGGATCATGACACCTTCCTTTGGTCGTTGCCCAGGGCCTGGTGTGGTGCCCGGGGAGGATGATTGTGAACCAATAAGGATAGTCCCTTTCCCCCCCCCGCGGTAGCCCGGGGCCTCGACGATCTCCGGGAGGGTAGATTCCGTCCATGGTGCTCGAATCGATCCAGGTGGGCCACCTGCGGACCGCGGGGACCCCCGACGCTGCCGACCCGTTTGATCGCCCCTGGACCAGCGGCATCTGGAAGGAACCGGTGGTGGGCCCGGTACCACTCGGGGTGGATGGGCTGGCCGGCGATCAGATTGCCGACCGACGTCACCACGGCGGGCCCCACCGGGCGGTGCTGATGTATTCCGCCGACCACTATCCTGCCTGGCGGGCGGAATGGGGCCGGAAGGATGTCGGACCGGGGGCGTTCGGCGAGAATCTGACCGTCAGCGGCATGACCGAACGGACCGTCTGCGTCGGGGATCAGTTTGCCATCGGCGACACGGTGCTTGAAGTGGCCTCGCCCCGGGGGCCCTGTGACAAGCTTTCCCGGAAGCACGCCGTGCGGGACCTGGTGCAGGTGGTCCGTGCCACCCATCGCCACGGGTGGTACCTGCGGGTGATCCGGGAGGGGAGTCTCGAGGCGGGTGCCCAGGTCCGGCTGCTCGACCGGCCCTATCCCCAGTGGTCGGTCGCCCGGGTCGCGGCCGTCTACTGGGACCGGGGCAACCGCCCCGAGGAGTCCCGGCTGCTGGCGGCGTGCCCCGCGCTGGATCCGGAGTGGCGAGAGAGACTGCGGGCGGTGTCC
>CAYINH010000097.1:0-8447 GCA_964364615.1 uncultured Gemmatimonadaceae bacterium | reverse complement strand
CGACGCGATGGCCCTGGTCCCCCGCCTCAAACCCATGGTCGGCGACGTCTCGTCCCACGGCTTCTCCGCCGCGTTGGTGATGGCGCTGGTGCTCTCCGCCGCCGGCATTCACGCCACCGGCGCCACGGACCCGGCCCAGACGCTGCGGCTGCTCCGCGAGAGCCTGGTGGCCAAGCTCTCCGAGACCGAGATGTTCGTCACCATCTTCTACGGCGTCCTGGACCGGAAGGGCCGGGTGCTCAACTACGCCAATGCGGGGCACCACCACGCCTACCGGATTCCGCGGCACGGCCCGCCCGAACGGCTTGAGGCCACCGCCCCACCGCTCGGCCTGGGCACCGGCACATCGATCACCAGCCGGGAGGTGGTCTGGACCCCGGGGGCGGATGTCCTCGCGCTGTGGACCGACGGGCTGGTGGACGCGGCCGCCCCCGATGGCAACCGATTCACCGAGCCCCGACTGCTGGAACGACTGGTGGCGCTCCGCGGTGAGAGTCCCGAGACCATCGTCGCCACCATCACCGCTGAGGTGGAGGAGTTTGCGCCCACACCGGAGGACGACCGCACCCTGCTGGTCCTCCGGATCTGATACGGTGGCGGTACGCAAGCGGTTCGGTCAGCACTTCCTCGCCAGTCCAGGGATTCTGGCCCGGATCGTCGCCGGCCTCGACCCGACCCCTGGGGACCGAGTGCTGGAGATCGGCCCGGGCCGGGGGGTGCTCACCGCGGCCCTGTTGGCCACCGGGGCGTCCGTGGCGGCGATCGAGATCGACCGCGATCTGGCTCGACAGCTTCGGGATCGATTCCCCGACCTGACCCTGCTTGAAGGAGACGCCCTTGAGGCCGACTGGTCCGAGGTGGTGGGAGCCCCGGCCGGTGGCTACCTCCTGGTCGGCAACCTCCCCTACAACATCACCTCCCCCCTGCTGGAGAAGGCCCTCACGCCGCCACTGCCGGCCCGGGCCGTCTTTCTGGTGCAGAAGGAGGTCGCAGACCGGATCGTAGCCCAGCCTGGCACCCGGGCCTATGGGGCGCTCACGGTCGGGATCGGGGCCGCGGCCACCGTCGAGCGGCTGGCGGTGGTTCCCCCAGGCGCCTTTCGACCGCCGCCCAAGGTGGACTCCGCCCTGATCCTGCTGACCCCGCGCTCCGCACCGCTGATCGCGCCGACCGAGGGCCGGCGGTTCCGCCGGGTGGTGACCGGGATTTTCAGTTTCCGCCGGAAGCAACTGCATCGGGCCCTGCGGGAACTGACGGGGTGGGACCCGCCCCAGGTGGATCTGGCCCTGGAGCGGGCCGGGGCCGATCCGACGATTCGGGCCGAGCGGCTGGCGGTCCCGGAATTCGTCCGCCTTTATCACGCGCTCGTTGACGGGGGGCACCAGATCGGCTAGCTTTGTGAAATATTTCACAATACTATGCGCCGAATCGCCGAATCCACCGTCCGCCGTCTGTCACTGTATCTCAGCTTCCTTGAGGAGTTTGAGACCCAGGGGACTGACACCGTGAGCTCCGAGGCCCTCGCCCTCCGGGGCGGAACGACCTCGGCCCAGGTCCGGAAGGATCTTTCCCACTTCGGCTCGTTTGGCAAGCGTGGCCTGGGCTACGGCGTGCCGCAGCTGGCGGAACGGCTGCGGAGCATCCTCGGGCTGGATCGGCGGTACCGGATGGTGGTGATCGGGGCCGGGAAACTGGGCAGCGCGTTGGTACAGCATCGTGGGTTTTCGAAGCGCGGGTTCGACGTGGTGGCTATCTTCGACAACGACCCGGCCAAGATTGGCCGGGCGCTGGATGGGATCACGATCATCGACGTTGGCCAGCTCGAGGAGTACCTCGGTCGGACGCCAGCTGACATCGGGGTGATCGTGACCCCGGCCGACCCGGCCCAGTCCGTGGCGGACTTGCTCGTGGCGACCAAGGTGCGAGCCATCCTGAACTTTGCCCCCGCCCAACTCTCGGTTCCGCATGACGTGGCGCTCCGGAACGTCAACCTCTCCCTGGAACTCGAAGCGCTCGCCTTCACGCTCGCCGACTACTGAGCCCTGCCCGACGGTCCGGTCCCGTCCCCCGGTCGGGTCGCCGTGACCGGGCTCGATGTTCACCCCACCAGCACCCTGACGGACCGGGCCCTGATACTCCTGGCCGACGGCCCCCAGCCCTCGGAGGCGATTTGCCGCGAGGTGATGGGGCTGCCGGTCGCTCTGCCGACGGTGGTGGAGCGGCTCGTCGCGGCGCTGCTTGGCGCGGACCCGCGGGTCCAGCGCCGGGCGGATGGGCGCTGGGTGCTGGTGCCGGCCGCCACAGGGTCACCCTCGATTGCCGACTGTGCCTTTGCGGTGGTGGATGTGGAGACCACGGGGGGCCAGTCGTCCGAGGATCGGGTCATCGAGGTCGCCGTGGTGCTGGTGCAGGGGCAGCGGCGGGAGACCGTGTTCGACGGGCTCGTCAACCCGGGGCGTCCGCTCCCCCGTCAGATCACCTGGATTACCAGGCTCACCGATGCTGATCTGCGATCGGCTCCGCCGTTTGAGGAGATCGCCGACGGGCTGCTCGAGGCCCTGACCGGCCGGGTGTTCGTGGCCCACAACGCCCGGTTCGACTGGGGGTTCATCGCGGCCGAACTCAAGCGAACCCGCGGGATCGCCCTGACCGGGCCGCGGCTCTGCACCGCCCGATTGGCGCGGCGCCTGGTGCCCGTGGCCGAGTCCTGTGGTCTGGACTGGTTGAGCCAGTACTTCGGGCTGGAGAATCCGGCCCGGCACCGGGCCGGTGGCGACGCCTGGGCTACCGCGGAACTCCTGCACCGCCTGATTCCGCTGGCCCGCGAAACCGGCGCGGCCAGCCTGCAGGAGCTGGAGGCCCTTCAGCATCGTCGGCAGGGAAAGCGGCGCCCTCGAGGCCGGAGGAAGAGTCCATGACCCTTGTCACCCCATTCTCGGTCGGAGCGCTGCGCTGTCACGCGATCGAGGCCGGACTGCAGCGCCTTGATGGAGGCGCCATGTTCGGAGTCGTCCCCCGCCCGCTCTGGTCGCGCCGGACGCCCCCGGATGACCGGAATCGGATCCCGCTGGCGCTCCGGTGCCTGCTGATCGAGCACCCCGACGGGCTCACCCTGATCGATACCGGGATGGGCAACAAGGAGGACGCCAAGTTCCGGGACATCTACGGCGTGGAAAACGCCGGGGTGCGTGGGGCGACCCAGTTGGAGGACGGCCTGGCCGAGCTGGGGGTCGATCCTCGCGAGATTCGCTGGGTGATCAATACCCACCTGCATTTCGATCATGCCGGGGGCAACACCGTCGAGGTCGGTGGGGCGGTGCGGCTCAGCTTTCCGGAGGCGACCTATCTGGTGCAACGGGGCGAACTCGAGTACGCCCGCCACACCAACGAGCGGACCCGGGCCAGCTATCTCCCGCACAACTTCGAGCCCGTCGCTGCCGCGGATCGGTGGCAGCTGATCGAAGGCGATGTCGAAATGCTGCCAGGACTCTGGAGTCGGTTGACCCCCGGGCACGTCCCCTGGCATCAGTGCATCGTGATCAGTGGAAGAGGGGAGACGGCGGTGTTTGTCGCGGATCTGTTCCCAACGGTGGCCCATCTGCCGCTGCCCTGGATCATGGGGTACGACGTGGAGCCGCTCCGGACCCTCGAATCGAAACGGGCATTGCTCAACGACGCGGTGGCGGGCGGCTGGCGGTTGATCTTCGAACACGACCCCGAGGTCGTGTTCGGGGTCCCCAGGGTGGGCGCCAGGGGGATCGTGCTGGAGGACCAGGTGGCCGCGCCGACCGGGCCCGGGTGATCGAGCAGGCGGGGAGGCTGCCGGTGCCCGAGGTCGGGAACGTCGCCTGTCTCACCATGGTGCCTCCTGACCCATCCGCAGTCCTGGTGCTGGCCCACGGGGCCGGGGCGGGGATGACCCATCCCTTCATGCAGGCGCTGGCCGCAGCACTTGCGAGGCACGCCGTTGCGACCGTTCGGTTCCAGTTCCCCTGCCCAGACCGCGGAGGACGCAGACCCGACCCGCCGCCGGTCCTGCTGGCCGCGGTTGAAGCGGCCGTCGTCGATGCCGGTCGACGGTTCCCTCGGCTGTCGCTCTTCGCGGGGGGCAAGTCGATGGGAGGGCGGATGGCCTCCCAGGCCGCCTCCCGTGGGATGCAGGTCCAGGGACTGGTCTTCTTTGGGTTCCCGCTGCACCCGGCCGGTCAGCCGGGAACGACACGGGCGGCTCACCTTGAGCGGGTCAAGGTCCCGATGCTCTTTCTCCAGGGAGGGCGCGACAAGTTGGCCGACCTGGGGCTGCTGACGCCGATCGTTCAGGGCCTGGGCCCCGCAGTCGCGCTGGAGATCTTTCCCGACGCGGACCACGGGTTCCATGTTCCCAAGCGATCCGGCCAGACCGACGCCGAGGTCATCGAGCTTCTCGCGGAGCGGGCCGCCTGGTGGATGGCTCGGCTGGCGGCAGCGAATCGGGCGCCGTAGCTTCAGGCACGACAGCGGCAGTCACCCTCGACACTGGAGTCCCCCATGCGGCTGCACCCCGGTTTGCTGCTCCTGCCCGCGCTGCTGCTGGGATGCGGGGAAGACGACGAAGGTGGCGAGGAAGGCGAGCGCCCGGAGGTCGAGTACCTCATGGCCAACCCGAACTCGGGGATGCCGTTTTCCGATGCGGTGCGGATCGATGACCTGTTGATCCTCAGCGGCCAAGTCGGGACGGACTCCACGGGACAGCTGGTCTCGGGCGGGATCGCGGCTGAGACTCGGCAGGCGCTGGAGAACATCAAGGCCGTGCTGGAGCGGAACGGGGCCACGATGGACGACATCATCAAGTGCACCGCCATGGTGCTGGACATGTCGGAATGGGGAGCGATGAACGAGGTCTATCGGCCCTACTTCACCAAGCATCTTCCGGCCCGGAGTGCCTTTGGTGCCAGTGGCCTGGCGCTCGGGGCCCGGATTGAACTGGAGTGCTGGGCGGTGGTGCCGGAACACGATTGACATCAGGGGGCCCTTCGGGTATTGTTCGCCCCAAGCAAAGTGGGGGCGAGTCGCTCCCCACCCCGAGCCGGAAGTACCAGGCAACAGGGTCCCTGATCGAGTTGCGTGCCCTGCCGGGCGCCTGTCGTTCGCGGACACCCTGCCACCTGGCGGGGTGTTTTTCGTTATGCAAAGAGGGGTGACCACTGTCAACAAACGAACGGGAACGCCGAGTGCGGGTGAACCGCCAGATTCGAATCAGTCCGGTCCGAGTCATCAGCGACTCCGGAGAGCAGTTGGGAGTGCTGGAGGTCAATGAGGCGCTCCGGATGGCCGAGGAGCGGGGGCTCGATCTGGTCGAAGTGGCCCCGTTGGCCCGGCCTCCTGTGGTCAAGATCATGGACTACGGGAAATTCAAGTTCGAAGAAGCAAAGGCGGCTCGGGCAGCGAAGAAGAAGCAGCATGTGATCCAGATCAAGGAGGTCAAGTTCCGACCCGGGATCGACGACCACGACTTCGACTTCAAGACCCGGCATGCGCGGGAGTTCCTGACGGAAGGCAACAAAGTCAAAGTGACGATGATGTTTCGCGGGCGGCAGATGACCCGGATGGATCTGGGACGCGCGGTGCTGGATCGGGTGGCGGAGTCGCTGGCGGACATCGGAAAAATCGAGTTCGACCCGAAGGTTGAGGGCCGGACGATGACCATGGTAATCGCGCCGAAGTAACGGCAGAGGGACTGACAGGAAGGAAACGACAATGCCCAAAATGAAGACCAAGCGGGCGGCGATGAAGCGCTTCAAGGTGACCGGGTCCGGCAAGATCAAGCGGGGCCAGGCCAACAAGCGCCACATCCTGACCAAGAAGCTCCGGAAGCGGAAGAACCACCTTGGGAAGCCGGCGCTGGTGAGCTCGGCGGATTATCCCCGGACCATCCGCCTCCTGCAGGCGTAAGGAGAGACGATGCCTCGAGTAAAAAATGGCGTGGCCCACCACGCACGGAAGAAGAAGGTCATGGCGGCGGCCAAGGGCGCCCGCGGTGGCCGGAGCAAGCTGTACAAGGCCGCCAAGGAGACCGGTGAACGGGCCATGCGGTACGCCTACCGGGATCGTCGCAAGAAGAAGGGCGACTTCCGGCGGCTCTGGATCACCCGGATCAATGCGGCGGCTCGACTCCATGATCTCTCCTACAGCCGGCTGATCGCCGGCCTGGCTAAGGCCGGGGTGGAGATCAACCGGAAGCTGTTGGCCGACATGGCCGTGCATGACGCCGAGGCGTTTGCTCGCATCGCGGAACTGGCCAAGAGCCACGCCTGATCGAGTCCGGCGGCGGCCGGCATCCTGCAGCGCCCGGCAGGGCCGCCCGCCGGCGCGGACGGCCCTGTTGTCCTTGGTATCCCCGTGGCTCCACGGAGTGACATGACCGACGATCCCACCCTCCCGTCGCTCGAAGCGGTCGAGGCCCGACTGGCCCAGATCCGGGGCATGGACCCGGCCGCGCTCGAGGCGGAGCAGATCGCGATTCTGGGACGGAAGAGCGGCGCCCTGACGGCAGCCATGCGACGGATCCCGTCGCTTCCCGAGGGCGAGCGACGGGCCTTTGGGGCCGCCGTGAATGCCCTGAAGCTCAGGTTCGAGGAAGCGATCGAGGCGCGTCGGGCCGAGCTGGCCCAGGCGGCCGGCGCGGCGGAGCCGCAGGCCGATCGGACGATGCCCGGGCGAGAAACCTGGCAGGGCGGACTCCACCCCGTCACCCGGGTCGTCCATCGGGTGGTGGACATCTTCCGGCGACTCGGTTTTGCGGTGGCGACGGGCCCGGAGGTCGAAACCGAGTGGTACAACTTCCTCTCCCTCAACTTCCCGGCCGACCACCCGGCGATGGACATGCACGACACCCTGTACCTGGCGGGCCAGACTGCAGCCCCCGGGGAGCGGTTGCTGTTGCGGACCCACACGTCGCCGGTCCAGATCCGGGTTATGCAGGCGGGCCCCCCACCGTACCGTGTCGTCATCCCGGGGACGGTCTATCGGAAGGACGCATTCGACGCGTCGCATGCCCCCGCGTTCAGCCAGATCGAGGGTCTCGCGGTGGATGAGGGGATCGGGTTCGTCGACCTCAAGGCCACCCTGACCCACTTCGCCCAGCGCTTCTTCGGTGGAGACACTCCGGTGCGGTTCCGCCCGTCGTTCTTCCCGTTCACCGAGCCGAGCGCCGAGATGGACGTCCGCTGCCGCCTCTGCGGCGGGACCGGGTGCCCGGCCTGCAAGGGAACCGGCTGGATGGAGATCCTCGGGTGTGGCATGGTTCACCCCCGGGTGCTCGAGAACACCGGCGTGGACAGCGAGCGCTACACTGGCTGGGCCTTCGGCATGGGTCCGGCCCGGATGGCCTTGAACCTGTACGGCGTTCCTGATATCCGGATGCTGTACGAAGGGGACGTGCGGTTTCTCCGCCAGTTCGCGGGGGCCCCGGAATGAACATCTCCCGTCGCTGGCTCGAGGCCTTCCTCGACCGTCCACTCGACCCCCAGGATCTGGCCGCTCGCCTGGCCATGCTCGGGGCTCCGGCCGACGCGGTCATGGACCTGGCCGGCGAACTCAGCGCCTTGGTCGTGGGGCGGGTGGACGGCACCCACCCGCATCCCAATGCCGAGCGGCTCACGGTCTGCGCCGTCAACGATGGATCGGGTACCCTCCACCAGGTCATCTGCGGGGCCCCGAACGTGACCGTCGGGAAGAGCTATCCCTTCGCGAGGATCGGAGTCACCCTCCCCGGCGGACTCACGCTCGAGAAGCGGAAAATCCGAGGCGAGACCTCCCACGGGATGCTCTGCTCCGCCCGTGAGCTCGGGTTGGGAGAGGAGCATGACGGGATTCTCGAGCTCGACGGGGAGCCGCCACCCGGCAGCTCATTCGTCGACCACCTGGGGCTGGGGGATCATCGTCTGGTGCTGGACATCACTCCGAACCGCCCGGACCTTCTGGGCCACAAGGGCGTGGCCCGGGAACTGGCCGCGTCACTCGGGGTACCCATGCGGTTGCCGCAATTGCCGGGGGAGGGACCCGAGCTTCCCCCGATCACCCGGGTGGCGAGCGGGGAAGCCACCACGGCCGGCCTGACCGTGCGAATCGATGATGTCATCGGGTGCGGGCGGTTTCTTGGAGCCGTGATTCACGGGGTCACGATCGGCCGGTCACCCGACTGGCTCCGTCGCCGCCTGGAAGCTGCCGGCGTTCGGTCCATCAACAACGTTGTGGATGCCACCAACTACGTCCTGCTCGAACTGGGGCAGCCGCTCCACGCCTATGACCTGGCCCGGTTGCGGGGCAATCTGATTGCCGCCCGGTCGGCCCAGGCGGGTGAGCGACTCACCACCCTCGATGGGGTGACGAGAACTCTCGCGCCGGGCATGCTGGTCATCGGGGACGGTGAGCGAGTGGTCGGCGTGGCCGGAGTCATGGGCGGCGAG
>CAYINH010000096.1:0-8451 GCA_964364615.1 uncultured Gemmatimonadaceae bacterium | reverse complement strand
AGTCGTCCAACCCCGGGGGGTGGGGGTGGTGCTGGAGGCCAGCCACCTGTGCATGATGATGCGCGGGGTCGAGAAGCAGAACTCCCGGACCGTGACCAGCGCGCTCCGCGGCACCTTCCGGGATGATCCTGCGACTCGGGATGAGTTCCTCCGGCTGGTACACGGGAGTGGCACGCCGTGACCCTGCTGGCTGGTCGGGTGGCCGTGGTGACCGGGGCCTCCCGGGGCATCGGACTGGCCGTGGCCCGCCGGCTCCAGGCGGAAGGAGCCCGGGTGGCGCGCCTCGCTCGCACCCTGCGCGCCGGGTGGCACGATGGATTCCTCGACCTGCCCTGCGATCTGACCGAGCCCACCGATCTGGAGCACGCGGTGACCCAGTTGGCCGGTCAGTTGGGCGTCCCGGACCTGGTGGTCAACAATGCCGGCGGGTTTCTCCTCGCGTCTCTGGAGGAGACCTCGATCACCCAGTTCGATGACCAGATCGGCATCAACCTTCGCGCCCCGTTCCTGGTGGCCCGGGCGCTGATCCCCCGGATGCGCGAGGCCGGTCGCGGGCAGCACATCGCGATCGGGAGCATCGCCGATCACCAGGCCTTTCCCGGCAACGCCGGGTACGCTGCCGCCAAGCACGGACTCCGCGGACTGCACGAGGTGCTTCGGGCGGAGTGCCGCGGGACCGGGGTCCGCTGCACCCTGGTCTCCCCCGGACCGGTGGACACCGCGCTGTGGAACGATGTCGACGTCCAGGCGGCGGGGATCATGCCCCGGGAGGCGATGCTGCGGCCCGAGGACGTCGCCGACGCGGTCGCGTTCGTCGCCACCCGGCCCCCCCATGTCGAAGTGGATTGGCTGCGGCTGGGCCCTGCCTGACCTGTGTTCATCGAGCTCACCGATCACCTTCGCTGTCCCCAGCCGCATGATGAGTCCTACCTGGTCCTCCTCCCGGACCGCCTGGAAGGCCGGAACGTGCTGGAGGGGCAGCTGGGGTGCCCGGTCTGTGGCAGGACCGTGGCCGTGCGGGATGGGATCGTGGACTTCGGTGGCGCTCCGGATCCGGCCCCGGGGACGTTGACGGTGGAGGCGGTGCACGCCCTGCTCGGTCTGTCGGGACCGGGGGGCTATCTCGGGTTGATCGGGGGAGCGGGCTCGGTGGCCTCCGGATTGGCGGCCTTGCTTCCCGGCATCGCCCTGGTCGCCGTCAATCCGCCTGAGGCCTCCCCTGGCGCCAGTGTCATCCGGGCCGCTCGACTCCCTCTGAAGTCGGCCTCGATGCGGGGGATGGTGCTGGGTCCCGGACTGCCCGAGGCCTGGATCCAGGATGGAGTGCTGGCGGTGCTGCCCGGACTCCGGGTGGTGGGCGAGGGCCCGGCGCCCGATCTCTCGACCCTGGAGGTCCTGGCCGAGGCGAGCGGTGCCTGGGTCGGGCGGCGCCGCTAGCTAGCGGGGGAGGCTGGAGCTGTTCCCCCTGGTGTCGGACTCGTTGTACAGCGCGGTGATCTCCTTCTGGTAGTTCTGCTCGACATTCCGGCGCCGAACGGAGAGCTTCGGGGTCAACTCACCCCGCTCGATGCTGAAGTCCTCCGGCAGCACCAGGAACTTCTTGGGAACTTCGAACTGTGCCAGGTCGCGGAAGTGCTTCTTGGCCTCCAGCTCCAGCTTGGCCCGGACCTCCGGACGCCTGACCAGCTCGGCGTCCTCCCCGCCGGGAAGGCCCTCAGCGGCCACCCAGGTACGGAGCCGCTCGAACTCCGGCACCAGCAGCATCACCGGGAACTTGCGCCGGTCACCCAGCATCACCGCATTGGCGATGTAGCGGCTCGTCTTGAGCCGGTTCTCGATCGGCTGAGGCGCGATGTTTTTGCCCCCCGCCGTGACGATGATGTCCTTCTTCCGATCGGTGATGTGAAGGAAGCCATCCTGGTCCAGGTGGCCGATGTCGCCGGTGCTGAACCAGCCGTCCGGGGCGAGGACCTCCGCGGTGGCCTCCTCGTTGCGGTAGTAGCCGCGCATGATGTTCGGACCCCGGGCCAGGATCTCCCCGTCTTCGGCAATCCGGACCTCCACCCCCTGGACCGGTCGTCCCACCGAGCCGAAACGCGGGGCTTCGACGGTATTGACCGAGATAACCGGCGACGTCTCGGTCAGACCGTAGCCTTCCATGATGGGCAGCCCGGCGGCATAGAAGAACCGGCCGATGTCGGCGGCGAGGGGCGCGCCTCCCGAGATGAAATACCGGATCCGGCCGCCGGTCTTCTCCCGCAGCTTGCCGAACACCAGGTGATCGGCCAGCCGGTGCTGCAGGGCCAGGAAGGGCCCCACCATGCGGCCGGACAGACGCCGTTGGGTCCACTGGTCGGCGACCCGACGGACCCAACGGAAGATCCGGGCCTTGCCCGGTGTGGCGGTGGCGGCGTCGGTGACCTTTTCGAACATCTTCTCATACACCCGCGGGACCGAGGTCATGATCTGAGGCCGGCGAGTCACCATGTCCACCGCCACCGTCTCGACGCCCTTGGCGTAGTTGATCACCACCCCCGCCAGGCACATGGCATAGTGCCCGCCGGTGCGTTCGAAGATGTGGGAGAGCGGCAGGAACGACAGACATTCGTCCCCCGGCCTCACCTCGATCAGATCGAGAACACTGGCCACGTTGGAAGCAATGTTCCCGTGGGTGAGCATCACCCCCTTGGGTTCGCCCGTGGTCCCGGAGGTATAGATGATCGTGGCCAGATCGTCCGGCGTCACCCGGAGGGCCTGCTCCTTCCAGTCCGGATGCCGGAGCCGGGCCTCGCGCCCGCTGGCCAGGAGCGAGCCGAAGGCGATGACATCGTCACCCTCCAGCTGCTCGAACACCACCACCTGCCGCAGGTCCGGGAGCCGGGAGCGGATTTCCCTGATCTTGGCCAGTTGCGCCTTGGTCGAGAGGCACACGACGGTGGCCCCGGAATCCCGAAGGATGTACTCGGTCTGACTTGCCGGAAGCGTCGGATAGATCGGGACATCGATCAGACCCGCGGTGAGGGCCGCGAAGTCGATGGCGGCCCACTCGGGACGGTTCTCGCTCAGCAGGGCCACCCGATCGCCAGGGGCCATGCCGAGCTCCAGCAGGCCGAGACTGGCGTCGTGGACCTGCTCCTCGAAGTCGGGGTAGCTGGTCTCGGACCAGACCGCGCCGCGCCGAGCCCGCAGCATGATCCCCCGGCCGCGGTATTGGTCCATGGCGTCAAAGAACAGCGCCGTCAGTGTGGCGGGTCGGGGCACAGAGTCTCTTTTCGGCTCAGGGCAGGGCGAAGCGGATGATGAAGCGATGGCCGCTGCCGGGGATCGGGGCCCCGCCGGGCCGCCAGGCGCTGACGGTGACGATGGCGCTGTCGGGGCGGGGGCGCCCGGCGACCGGGCGGACCCGGATCGGCACGGGGGGGGTGCCAAAGACGGAGGTGGTCGCGGACTGGGTCAAGCCACCTCCGGTGAACTCGACCGTCCGCTCGTCCGAGGCCCCGAACACCGGCTCGACCACTTGGTACACCAGCCGCCGCCCCTGCACGGGGGAGGAGGGCGGGCCGAACTGGTCGAGCCGGGCCTGCAAATCCTGGGACAGGCTTTCTCCGGCCGGGACGGTGCTGAGGGCTGGGCCCAGTCGGACCAGGGTATCTGCCCGGGCCAGCACCGCAAAGGTGATCCGCGAGGAGTAGAGTCCCCCCGCCCGGGCAACGATCGCTCCCGTAGTCTTGGGGTTCCGCCCCGTCAGGGCGCCGGTCACAGTGTCCACCACGATGGTGGTATCGAGTGCGATCCAGAACACCGGGATGTTCAGGGTGTCCCCGTCGCTCCCGAGGGCCGCGGCGCGGAGGGTGATCGTCTGGTTGACCTCCACCTCGGCCGGGGCGGGAATCTCCAGGAGGATCGTGGCCACCCCCTCTCCCGTGGCGGTCAGGCCACTGCAGCCCAGCATCCCGGTCAGCAGGATCGCGAGCTTGCCAGGGTTCATGGCCCGCCCGGGCCCGTGCCCTGATCGAGCTCCCGCAGGGTGGCCGACGCGTGCTGCACCCAGCGCTCGGCGTCCGGGCCCTTCGGAGGACGGTCGAGGAAGGCCTGGAGGTGCTCGGCCGCCCTGGGGTTGTCGCCCTTCTTGATCAGCAGGAACGCGACGCCATAGTGCGCCCCGGACAGGGTGGGGTCGATGGCCAGCGCCCGCCGGTAATGCCGGATCGCTTCCTCGACCTGACCGGTCTTGGAGAACGCGATCGCGATGTTCTGGAGAATGGTCAGGTCGTTCTGGTTGTCGCGCAGCCCCAGACGATAGGAGGTGATGGCGCCCGCCAGATCGCCCTGGCGTTCGAGGGCCATCGCCTCATTCAGATAATCGAGGCGATGGGGGCGCAGGGCGTCACTTCTCCCGAACAGGCGTCGCCAGAAACTCATCACCCAAAGGTAGTCATTCCCTCGGGAGCCGTGCAATCACGATTGCCCTCGACCGCCGGTCGCGATAAGCTTCCGGAAGCACCACCCTTTCCGGGAGAGACCAATGCGCCAGAACGTTCCCGCAGGTCAGCGCGGACTGCTCGAGATCGACTGGGCCCTCTTCGGGGAGTTGTGCCGGGCGCTCGCCCTCCGGGTAGCAGAGCATTATGACCCGGACCTGGTGGTCGGCATTGCCAAGGCCGGGGTGATCCCTGGAGCGGTCGTGGCCTCGATTCTCCAGTGCGATTTCGTCGCCATGGCCGTCACCCGCCAGGGCGACCGGCATGAACCGGAGCTGGTCTCCGGACCCCCGGACGCCGTCAAGGGACGACGGGTGCTCCTGGTGGATGAGACCTGCGACAGCGGCCACACCCTCAAGCTCGCCCTCAACGCGCTGAAAGCCCTGCGGCCAGCGGAGGTTCGCACCGCGGTCTCCATCAAGACCGGAGCCTTCCAGCCCGACTACCACGCCCTGGAGACGGACAAGCTGATCGTGCTGCCCTGGGATCGGGAAACGGTGGTCGACGGAGAGCTGGTGGTCCGTCCCGACCTGGCCGCCTATCTCGAAGGGGGGGAGTGAGGGACCTCCTCCGGGCGCTCGTCGGCCGCTCGCCGGCGACCTTCACCGATCTCCGCTTCGAGCGCTGGTGGCGGTCTACCGCGGTCGTCCGCGGCCGCCGTCTGGAGTTCTCCTCGGTGGACGAGGGCGAGACCGGGATCGTCCGCTGCCTGGAGCGGGGCCACGGCTGGGGCTATGCGGCCTTCCGGGATCCGGCCACTGCCGACGGGGCGGTCCACGCGGCCCACGAATTCTCCCTGGCCCTTCCCAGACGCACCCCGTTGGTTCTGGCCCCCCTGACCCCCCGGGAGCTCGAATTGACCTGCCCGGAGAGCCGGGACCCGCGGCGGCTCCGCCCCGATACCGGGGCGAATCTGGCTCGCCGGGTGGCCGCTGCGCTTCAGGCGGTCGATCGACGGGTGGTGGATGTCCGGGTCCGCTGGACGGCGGAGGTCCGGGAGATCTGGGTGGCCAATTCCGAGGGACTCCTGGTGGGTGAGGCACGCCCCGCCCTGCGGCTCGCGGCGCTGGCGGTGGCGGAGGAGGACGGCACCACTGAGCGGGCGACGGACAGTCTTGCGACGTCCGGTTCCCTGGCCGATCTGGAACGGTGGGTGGATGGGATCGGGGGATTGGCCGAGCGGGCGGTGGCGCGACTCCACGCGGTGCCGGTCCGGCCGGGACGCTACCCGGTGATCCTCGGGCCCAGGGTCACCGGGGTGCTGGCCCATTCGGCGATCGGACACCGGTGTACCGCCGATGCCGGGCCCACCGGGCCGCTGCCGCTTGGGGTCCGGGTCGGCCTTGAGGGTCTGACACTCGGCGACGATCCCACCGCACCCGGGCTGCAGGGCACCATGGCCTTCGACGATGAGGGAGCCATCCCGCAGAATTGCGTGGTGGTTCGGAACGGTGTCGTGGTGTCCCACCTCCACAGCCGTGCCACCGCCGGTGCGGTCGGGGCGGTCTCCACCGGCCACGCGCGGACCACCGGCGTCGCGCCCGCCGTCCCCCGGCTGGCCAACACCTACCTGGCGCGCGGCCGAGGCGATCTCGCCGACCTGCTCCGACCGATTGAAACGGGGATCTACCTGGCCGAGCCCGAGACGGCGATTGATGAGCGCGGCATCAGCATCCGGGCCGGATTGGCCAGAATGATTCGCCGCGGGGAGCTGGCGGAGCCCGTCAAAGGGGCCACCCTCACCGGTGATCCGCTCGGGTTGCTCGGGCAGATCGAATCGGTGGCCGGAGATTTCCTGTGGGATGTCAGCGCCAGCCGGTGCGACGTTGCCGGGCAGGCCGTCCCGGTGACGATGGGGGCGCCGCATGTCCGGCTGGTGGAAGCGGACATCGGGGCCGCCGGATGATCACTCCGCTCCTTGAGGCGGCCCGTCCCAGGGTGACGGCTGCTGACGCCGTGGTCAAGACCGACGAGACCCTGAGTGGCGTGGTGACCGCGCAGGGGGGTGAGCGGATGGGCCGCCTGACGTCGATCCAGCAGCACCTGCGCGTGGCGGTACACGGCCGGGTCGGCATGGCGGGCCGGGCCGATCAGCACAGTGAGGCCCTGATCGCCGCTGCCTTGGCGAGCGCGGCGATGGGTGAGGTCGCCACCCTCCACCTGCCGGCCCCGGCGCCGACGGTGGACGTCCCCACCTCCCATCCGGTGGCCCAGGCGGCCGGCCCGACCCAGGTTCTCGATCTGGCCCGGTCGCTGAGTGCCCGGTTGGATGGAAAGGGTCGAATGGTCGAGGCCTGGGCCGAACGATCGGTGGGTCGGGTCGAGGCCGGGAATACTCGGGGGGCTCTGGTCAGCTACGATGCGAGCCTGGTCGGGATGGGGGCCACCCTGGCCGTCGGCGACCCGAGCTCTCCCCTGACCCTGTCACTTCACCACGCCAGCGTGGCGTGGCCCTCCGGTCGGGAGGTCGAAGCGCTGGTCACCGAGTTCGAGCGCCGGCTCTCCCCTCCCTATGCTGAGCCGCCCAGCGGTCCAGCTACACCGGTTCGTCTCTGCCTGATGCCTCGCGCGGTGCGGGCCTTCCTGCGACCGCTCGAACTGGCCCTCATCGGTGCCGAAGTCTTCGAGCGGCGGTCACCCTATGCCGGCCGCCAGGGGGAACTCGTCCTGCCCGAGGCGATCACCCTGGTCGACGATCCCCTGCTGCCGGGACGCCCCGGATCCCGGCCGGCGGACGACGACGGTGTGGTCTCCCGGCGGCTGCCATTGATTGAACGGGGCCGGTTCGTCGGATGGATCGCCGACCTGGCGACCGGGAGTCGGCTCGATCTGCCCTCCACCGGGCACGCGCGCCGGCTGGCCTTTGCTCCCCCCCGGGTGGGCTACACCAATCTGGTGCTCGCTTCGGGGGACACACCCGCCAGCGACCTGTTGGGGGGTGACGAGGTGGTGCTGGTGGAAGACCTGCACGCCGCGCCGGGGAACGTGATGGACGGCCGGGTGGCGTTCACGACTCCCTGGGCGTATCGGGTGGTGCGGGGTGAAGTGGTCGGACGGTTTCCGCGGATCACCCTGCGCGGCAATGCCTACCAGATGCTCGACCGCCTCGCGGCCGTTGGGTGCGAGGCGGTCTGGCTCGGGGCCTGGTGCGGCCCCGCCATGCTGCTCGATGGAATCTCAATCGTCCATCACTGACGCGCGGGCACCGATCAGAGGCCGAGTCCCTGCTGGTAGCTGAGGCCGTGGACCATCCGCTCATACACCAGCGTCAGAGTATCCGGCGAGGCCAGCAGGAAGCGACACTTGGCATCCCCCCGACTCCGGCACTCCACTTCCATCGCCGCGAACTGACCGCCCGACATTCTCGAAAACAGATCGGCCAGGACCCCGGAGGAGACGTGGCACGAGGGGTATGGCCCGGCGCCGGGATTGGCCTCCGCCCAGGCCGGAGCATCCAGCACCACCGCGGAGCCGCCCAGCTGGCTGAGTGTGACCGTTCCCCAGCCCTCGTGCGCAAAGAAGCCGGACAGCGCTTCGCCGAGAAAGGCCGCGTCGAGTTCCTGAGAGCTCGCGACCCCGTATTCGCGGGCCAGCCAGGCCTGAAACCGGCCGAACAGCGGCTCGCCGCTGGCGAAACCGGCCTCCTGTAGCATGGGGGCGGCCTGGACCCCGAGGGAGCGCTCCAGGGCGGCCCGAAGCTGGTGCAGCGACCGGCGTCCGAGGGTCAGGCATTCGTCGTGAGTCTCAACCATGGTCATCGTCCCGTCACCCGCGTTAGGAGTCCTGGTGCACTCGCCGAAGCAGTTCGGCTTCGTCGATGATCTCGATTCCGAGTTCCTGGGCCCGCGCCAGCTTCGATCCCCCATCGGCTCCGGCCACAAGGGCGTCGGTCTTCTTGCTGACCCCGCCGGTGACCCGACCGCCGGCCTGCTCGATCAGCCGGGTGGCCTGCTCCCGACTGAGTGAGAGC
>CAYINH010000095.1:0-8488 GCA_964364615.1 uncultured Gemmatimonadaceae bacterium | reverse complement strand
CTCAGCCAGTCCGATGATCCGCGAGTGGTCGATGTGCTGACCGAGTTCCTGGAGAAGCCGTGATGACCCGGACGATCACCCTGGCGGCGGCGCTGCTGCTGGCCGCCTCCCCGGCCGTGGCGCAGTCCCTGGCCAGCCGGGTCGAGCAGGTGGGCACCGGCACCGTGCGGATGAGCTACGCTGCCAGACGCGGGGTCTGCGGAGACGGCCAGAACATCCGGCAGACGACTTCCCGCCGGGGAGAATGGGAATCCGAATGCGAGCCGGGTCCGGTGCGAGCCGTTGTTGAGGTGCGTGGGGGCCGGGTCACCGAGGTGCGGACGTATGTGGGAGGCAAGTGGCGCGGCGAGGGGGCCACCGATCTCGGGACGGTGAGCGCACCGTCCGCCGCCCGGTACTTTCTCGACCTGGCGGGCCGGGGCGACGCCATCAAGGGCGATGTCCTCTCTGCGGCGGTCATGGCGGACAGCGCCGACAACACCCAACCGCTGCTCCGGCTGGCACGTAACCCTGCCGTCCCGAAGGGTACCCGGCGCCAGGCGGTCTTCTGGCTGAGCCAGGAGGCCGGCGATGTCGCGGCCCAGGGACTTGCCGAGCTGGTCGGCGACGCTGCCGAAGACCAGGACGTCAGAAAACAGGCGGTCTTCGCGCTCAGCCAGCTGGATGGCGACAAGAGCGTGCCCGCCCTGATCCGGGTGGCCCGGACCGACCGGGACCCCGTCATCCGGAAGCAGGCGATCTTCTGGCTGGGTCAGTCGGAGGACCCGCGGGCACTCGGGCTGATCGAGGAGCTGCTTGCGCGCCCCTGAGTCGGCTGACATGATTGACAGACCCGCTTTTCCCCGGAGTCGATCATGCGCCGTGCCCTGTTTGCCCTGACCCTCGTCGGAATCGTCACCGTTCCCACGTCCGCCCCAGCCCAGCAGAACCCATTCCGGCTCGACCGCGGCAAGCTCGGCTCGGTCGAGGTGCAGTACGACATGACCGGCGACCTCAAGGGCACCGCCATGACCGCCCTGGCTGGCGACCGCATGACGACCCGATCCACGTCCACCGGGAAGTTCTTCGGCAAGGTGACCACCACCGAGTCCTGGACCCTGGTGACCCCCGAATGGCTCTATGCCGGCAACCCGACCGAAGCCAAGGGCACCAGGATGCCCAACATGCTGGGCGCCATGGCCAGGGAGTTCGATGGCCTGTCCCGGGCCGAGAAGAAGCGTGCGGTCCAGAACATGGTTGACATGGCCGAAGTGATGGCCCAGGCCTTCGGCGGCGGAACCCTGCAAGGCGAGAAGCGGAACAAGCGGACGATCGCGGGCGAGGAGTGCCAGGAGCAGGTCTTCGGCAGCTTCAGCACCTGTGCCATGACCAAGGCCCCCGAGATCGCGCTCCACTCCAGCGGCAAGCTGATGTGTGTCCAGTTTGAGCAGACGGCAACCAGCGTCAGGCTGGGTGGGGAGGTGGATCCGGCGGTCTTTGAACTACCCGGGGGCATGACGTTCACTACCCCGAAGGGAATCACCAGTCCGGACTCGATCGCCCGGGGCTTCGTCCGCTACCTGGCCAGTGAAGCCACCACCGACTCCCTGACGGCCGCCAAGGCCCGGACAGCGGCGGCCCGGGATTCCGCCGTGACGGCCGGCAACCTGACACCGATCCAGTCCGACTCGCTACAGGATGCCCAGATGCAGGCGGCGTGCGAGGCGATGCGGGACTTCGATGCCGGGGCGATGGTGGTCTCCGCCTCCAATGCCATCCTGAAGGCGATGGCGGATGCGGCGGTGGATGAGGCCAAGAAGGCGGCCGGCAACAAGCTCAAGGGGCTGATCCGGAAGCCGAAGATCCCCTAGTCGGGCAGGCCCAGCTTCCGGAGCTGCGACTCGGGACAGCCGGTCCACTGGCTCACGAAGGTGTTCCCGACGTAGCCCAGATCCTCGACCCCGATCCGGCTCGACCAGAATCCCGCGACCACCAGATCCCGGAACCGGGTGAAGAACGCCACCCCCTGTTGGCTTGCATGGTCTCGGGAAAGTGCCCTCTCGCTGCCGGTCGCGCCAGCCTTCCGTGCTTGGCAGATGCCACGAGGGGAGTAGTTTCCGGGTGCACCCCCGCGTTGGTGCGGGAACCGTCCCCCTGGCCAAGGTCATCATGCTCATGCTCCCCGCCCTTCGTCTCTCGCTGATCGGTACTCTGGCGTTCGCCACCACCCTCCCGGCTCAAGTTCCGACCTTCCGGGAGGTATCGGGGCATGGCTTCGGGGAGCGGATCACCCAGCACTTCGAGATGCAGCGCTATCTCGAGCGGCTGGCCGAGTCCTCGCCGCGGGTCAAGCTCATCCGCCAGGGAGAGAGCTGGCAGGGCCGAGCCCTCATGCTCGCCATTGTGACCTCCCCGGAAAACCACGCTCAGCTGGAGACCATTCGGGAGAACTCGCTCCGGCTGGCTGACCCGCGGTCCACCACCGCCGCCGAGGCGGCCACCATCATCACCGGCCAGCCGGTCGTGGCCTGGTACGGTGGGTCGATCCACGGCTTTGAGCTGTCGGGCTCCGAAGGCGTGCTCAAGCTGCTGGAGCACCTGACCACCCGGAACGATGCGGCCACCCTGGAGGTGCTGCGGAACACCGTGGTGATGATCGACCCGATGCTCAATCCCGATGGACGGGACGCCTTTGCTCACCTGAACCACGCAAACATCGGGCGGGAGCCCAACCCGGCCCAGATGGACTGGAACAACGACTTCACCGGCTGGCAGTCGGTCAAGTTCCGGACCGGGCACTACTACTTCGACACCAACCGGGACTGGTTTGCCCACACCCAGCGCGAGACCCGGGACCGGATGCCCACGCTCCACGCCTGGCGCCCCCAGCTGGCGACCGACATGCACGAGATGGGTTCCGACGCGGAATTCTATTTCGATCCGCCGGGTGACCCCGCAAACCCCCACATGCCGAAGTTCACCTTCCGCTGGTTCCAGAAATTCGGCAACGCCTATGCGGCCGCCTTCGATTCGGCGGGCTATGAATACATGACCCGGGAGCGATACAACTACTTCTACCCCGGCTACACCTCCAACCGCGGCTACCAGGGCGCCGTGGCGATGCTGTTCGAGCAGGGATCGACCCGGGGGCTCTCCATCGAGCGATCCGAAGGGCCAGTCCGGACCCTGGCGCAGGCGCTGGAGCAGCAGTACCTCGCCGCCTGGACCGGCGTGCGCACCGCCGCCGCCAACCGGGAGACCATCCTCCGGGAGTACTTCGAGTCACAGCGGCTGACGGTCAACCCGGCGGAGGGGCCGCGGCGCTTCTTCCTGGTGAACGACGGTTCCGGAAACCTGCGCGAGCTGGTGCGGCTGCTGCGGAGCAACGACATCGCCGTCGGCGTGCTCACCGCGGAGACCCGGGTCGCAGCTGCTCGGGACCGCACGGGTCGGACCGCTGGTGCCCGGAGCCTCCCGGCCGGCAGCTTCGTGGTGGAGACCGGTCAGCCCGCCGGCCGACTGATCCGGGCACTGCTCGATCCTCATGTCCCGATCCCGCCCGGATTCCTCGAGATGGCCCGCCGCTATGTGGACCGGGCTGAGAACCCCCGCTTCTATGACATCACCGGCTGGTCGCTGCCGCTGCTGTTCGATGTCCAGGCCTTCTCCAGTGACGCACCCGTCGCGCCGGCCACCAGGAACCTCCAGGCCGAGTCCGACCTGGCCCCGCGCCCGGTGCCGGATGCCACGGGGGCCTATGCGTACATCCTCCCGGGCCACCAGCCGGCATCGGTGGCGGCGCTCTATCACCTGAAGGCCCAGGGCCACCGGGCGGCGCTGATCATGAAGTCGAGTCGGGTCGGCGGGGTCGAAGTCCCGCACGGCAGTGTCATCGTCCGGATCGGGCAGAACGACGCGACCATCCATCAGGCGGTGCGCGACCTGGCCGCCCGATACGGGATCGATGTCGCCGTGGCGCGGACCGGGCTGTCGGATTCGGGGCTCCCGGCCCTGGGCTCCGGGGACTGGACCTTCAACGCCAAGGCGCCGTCGATCGCGATTCTCGCCGAGGACCCGATCCAGGGATACTCGTTCGGCTGGGCCTGGTACACCCTGGACCGGCAGTTCGAGATTCCGACGACGGTGCTGCGGACTCGCTCCGTGGCCGCCATCTCTCTGGATCGTTTCAACGTGCTGATCATTCCTGAAGCCTCGTCGAGCGCCCTCACGGCCGCCCTGGGCCGCGATGGCGTCGGCCGGATCAAACGGTGGGTCCAGGACGGTGGCACCCTGGTTACCATCGGATCGGCGACGGACTTTGCGCGAGACAGCTCGGCCCTGGGCCTCATCGCGCTCCGGAGCTGGTACGACACGGAGGACGGACGAAAGGCCACCCACTACGATGTGCCGGGAGCCATCCTGAAGACGACGCTCGACCCGGACTACTGGCTCCGGTCAGGCTACCAGGGAGAGTCGCTTCCTGTGCTGGTCGATTCCGACCGGATCTACCTGGCGCCGGACGGGCCGCCCAATTCGGGGCGCAGGGTGGTGGCGAGCTACAGCACGTCGGATCCGGTGCTCTCCGGCCACGTCTGGGATGAATCGAAAGCTCGGCTCCCGGGCGCCGTGTACGCCTATGAGCAGCGGGTGGAACGGGGCCGGGTGATCGCCTTCGCGGAGGAGCCCAATTTCAGGGCCTACGCCCGGGGGCTCAACC
Source organism: uncultured Gemmatimonadaceae bacterium (assembly GCA_964364615.1). Classification (GTDB taxonomy): domain Bacteria; phylum Gemmatimonadota; class Gemmatimonadetes; order Gemmatimonadales; family GWC2-71-9; genus SZUA-320. The sequence continues at coordinate 3,792 of CAYINH010000095.1, read as the reverse complement.
GGATGTTCCTCAACGCGGTGATCCTGGGACCGGGCGCACCCTGACCCGGCCGGCGAAAGCACCCCACACCTCAACGGAGATCGATGCCATGTCGCCCCGGATACGTCTGGCTGGTGCAGCCCTTCTCGCCGTCGGGCTGATCGCGGCAGCAGCACCTCGATTCGAGAGTGCAGTGCCTCGGTTCGTGGTCACCTATGGCGTCGAGCGCAGCGCCACGCCGCTCGACGGCCGACTGCTGCTGATGATCTCCAGCGACACCGCGGGCGAACCCCGGTTCCAGATCTCCGACGCCGGCACGACCCAATTGATCTTCGGGATCGATGTGGACGGCTGGGCCCCGGGCGTCGAGGCGGCGTTTGACGCGTCGGTCCTCGGCTACCCGATCGACAAGCTGGGTGATCTGCCGCCGGGGCGCTATCGGATCCAGGCGCTGCTCAACCGATACCAGACCTTCCACCGGGCCGACGGACACACCGTCAAGCTGCCGCCCGATCGGGGCGAGGGCCAACAGTGGAATCGGAAACCCGGCAATCTGTACAGCACGCCGCGGATGGTGGTCATCGAGTCGGGGACCAACCAGGTGGTCCGGATCACCCTCGACCAGGAGATCCCGGCCATTCCGGATCCCCCCGATACGAAATACCTCAAGCACCTCCGGATCCAGAGCAAGCTGCTGACCGAGTTCTGGGGGACTCCGACCTTTCTGGGCGCCCACGTCCTGCTGCCCGAGGGATTCGCCGAGTACCCGAACGCCAGGTACCCTCTGGTTATCAATCACGGCCACTTCCCCTACGACTTTGATGGTTTCCGCCCCGAGCCGCCGGATTCCACGTTGGCCCCCGACTACTCGGCCCGGTTCCAGCTCCAGGGCTACAACCGGATCCAGCAGGAGTACGCCCACCAGTTCTACCGGGACTGGACCGGGCCCGGGTTCCCCCGGGTCCTGCTGATCGAGATCCAGCACCCGACTCCGTTCTACGACGATTCCTACGCGGTGAATTCCGCGAACAACGGCCCGTACGGGGACGCCATCATGCGGGAGCTGGTGCCGGAGATCGAGCGGCGGTTCCGGGGGATCGGTCAGGGCTATGCCCGGTTCACCTACGGCGGCAGCACCGGGGGCTGGGAGGCCATGGCGGTGCAGATGTTCTACCCCGATGACTTCAACGGCGCCTGGATCGCCTGCCCCGACCCGATCGATTTCCGGGCCTACACGGTCGTTAACATCTACCAGGACAGCAATGCGTATGTCATGCCGAGCCGCTGTAAGCAGACCCCGCGACCGGGGCAGCGGAACTGGCTGGGCGAGGTCACCACGACCCTGGAGGCGTCCAACCGGCGGGAGATGGTGCTGGGTTCCAAGGGACGTTCGGGTGATCAGTGGGATATCTGGCAGGCGGTGTATTCTCCGGTCGGGCCCGACGGCTACCCCAAGCCGATCTGGGACAAGGTCACCGGTACCATTGATCATCAGGTGGCGGAGTACTGGCGGGAGCGCTACGACCTGTCCCACATCCTGCAGCGGGACTGGCAGACCCTGGGTCCGAAGCTCCGCGGCAAGCTCAAGATCTATGTCGGTGACATGGACAACTACTACCTGAACAACGCGGTGTATCTGGTGGAGGATTTTCTGAAGACCGCCGACCCCCCGGCCGAGGCGGAGGTGGACTACGGCGACCGGGCGGAACACTGCTGGAACGGGGACCACTCGCGGCCCAATGCGCTGTCCCGGCTCCGGTATCACCAGATGTTCATCCCGAGGATCATGGATCAGATCCGCCGGAATCATCCACCCGGGGTGGATACCCTCAGTTGGCGCTACTGAGGGGCAACGGAAAAGGGGCCCGGCGCAAGGCCCGGCCCCTCTCGCAGTCAGTTCGGGTGAAGCCTACTCGCGGACCCGGTCCTTGAGCCCTTGGCCCGCCTTGAACGCCACCGAATTCCGGGCAGCGATCGTGATCTCTTCGCCGGTCCGCGGATTGCGCCCTTTCCGCTCCTTGGTCTTCTTGGTCCGGAACGCACCGAACCCGACGATCGTAAAGTCCCGTCCGGCATCGAGTTCAACCGCAATGATGCCGTCACCCGACTTGGTGGAAAAGATCGCATCAATCACTTCGGTCGCCTTCGTTTTCGAGAGCTCGCACTTGCCCGCGAGCTTCTCCGCAAACTCGTCCTTGGTCATTCATGCCTCCCGGCGTTGAAGTAATGTGGTCGGACGCCACCCGTAGGATGGCCCCGAACGGTCTTTCGCGCAATGTGACCGCCGTCGGATTACCTTAGCTGCATCACCCGCACCCACCTCGAACCGTGACCGTGACCACCCTCCGTATTGCCATCGTCGGCGCCGGCCCTTCGGGGTTTTTCCTGGCTGAGAAGCTGCTGGCCCAGAGCGACCGACCCGTGGCCGTCGATCTGTACGAACGACTCCCGACGCCCTACGGCCTGGTGCGTTTCGGAGTCGCCCCCGATCACGAGAAGATCAAGAACGTCACCCGGACCTTCGATCGCACGGCGGCTCGCCCGGGGTTCCGGTTCTTCGGGAATGTGGACGTCGGCCACACCATTCCGCTCGACGAACTGTGCACCCACTACCACGCGGTGTGCTTTGCGACCGGGGCCCAGACCGACCGCCGGATGAATATCCCGGGCGAGGATCTGCGGGGCAGTCATCCGGCGACCGAATTCGTCGCCTGGTACAACGGGCATCCCGAGTATCGGGACTTTGCCTTTGACCTCTCGGTGGAGCGGGTCGCGGTGGTCGGGGTGGGCAACGTGGCGGTGGACGTGGCCCGGATTCTCTCCCGAACACCGGAGGAGCTGGCGAAGACCGACATCGCTCCGCATGCCCTGGAGGCGCTGAGACAGAGCCAGGTGAGGGAGATCTATCTGCTGGGCCGGAGGGGCCCCGCGCAGGCCGCCTTCACCAACCCCGAGGTCAAGGAGCTGGGTGAGCTGGAGGGCGCCGATGTCGCCTGCCGACCCGAGGAAGTGGCCCTCGATCCCCTGAGCGCTGCGGCACTCGCACAGGAGGAAGACGCCGCCACCCGGAAGAAGCTCGACATCCTGACCGATTTCGCCGGCCGCACCCGGTCCGGCAAGGGACGTTGTCTCACCCTTCGCTTCCTGGTCTCCCCCACCGAACTGACCGGCGACGCGCAGGGGCGGGTTACCGGGATGGTGCTGGCCCGGAATCGTCTGGTCGAGGGGCAGGGTGGCTCGCTCCGTCCGGAGGCCACCGGGGAGACCGAGACTCTGCCGGTCGGCCTGGTCTTCCGGTCGGTCGGCTATCGCGGGATCGAGATTCCCGGGCTCCCGTTCGACGAGCGTTCGGGCACCGTGCCGAACTCGGCGGGACGGGTTATCGATGGCGGCCACCCGGTCCCGGGACTGTACGTGGCCGGGTGGATCAAGCGGGGCCCGAGCGGTGTGATCGGCACCAACAAGCCTGACGCTGGCGAGACCGCCGACAGTCTCCTGGGGGACGCCCGCGAGGGAAGGCTCGCCGAACCGGGCCATCCCCCGGAGGTCATCGAGACTTTGGTGCGGAGCCGGCAACCGGAGCTGATCACCTGGCAGGACTGGGAGCGGATCAATCGGCGGGAGACCGAGGCCGGGAGGACCGCTGGGCGTCCCCGGACCAAGCTGGTGACGGTGGAGGAGATGCTGGCGGCCGCCCGGGGCGGATGACGGGGTACTGTCGGGTGACCTGTGCTGCTTCAGGGCATTCGCGATTTGGCGCAGCTTGTGCTTGAGGCGAAAGGTGCCGGCGTTGGTCACCCGCTTGACCAGGAA
>CAYINH010000094.1:0-8546 GCA_964364615.1 uncultured Gemmatimonadaceae bacterium | reverse complement strand
AGACGACCGTTTCACGGGGAGAACTCAATGAAACGCGCCTCGTCTCTGGGTGTCGTCCTGTTGCTGGCGGGATGCGGACTGTTCACCGGGCCTGGAGACGACCTCCAGGATGCCCGGGACCGGTGGGCCTCGGCCGGACTCGCCAGCTACTACTTCCAGTACACCCAAAGCTGCTTCTGCGGCGGCCTCGCCAACCAGAACCTGATGATTCAGGTCACGGCGGGCCACGTGACGGATGCCTGGACGCTGGAAGATGTCGTGCCGGTCGCCCGGGAACTGCTGCCCACCCTTCCCACGGTGCCCGATCTGTTGGAGATCGCCGACCGGGCTGTCCGTGAGGCCTATCGACGCCGGTTGAGCTACCACGAGTTCTTCGGCTATCCCACCACGATGGACATCGACTGGATCAAGAACGCCGCGGATGACGAGGTGGTGTACTACTCGTCCTGTCTCCGCCAGACCAGTCCGGAGGCCGCGACCTCCGAGCCTTGCCGGCCGCCCCCGCCATAACTTCCTGCTGGACGGGGCCCCGGGTGGCCCCCATCTTGGGTGATGCCAGAACCGAGAGCGAGCCTCATGGCCCGCCTGGGGCTCGCCCGGCCTGACGCCCGGGCCTGGGCCATGTACGACTGGGCCAACTCCGGGGTCTACACCCTCGTCGTCACCGCGGTCTTTCCGATCTTCTTCGCCAGCTTCGCGTCGGCGGACAAGACCCTGGCCACCTCCCGCTTCACCCTGGCCACCACGCTCGGCCTGACGATCGCGGCCGTTTTCTCCCCGATCCTCGGCACTCTGGCGGACAAGTCGGCCGCCAAGCTCCGGTTTCTGGCCGCCTTCGTCGCCCTGGGGGTAGTCGGGGTCGGCGGGATGTTCTTCATCCAGCAGGGCGCCTGGTTCTTCGCGTTGGGCTGCTTCATGCTCGTGACCATCGGCATCAACGGGAGCTTCGTCTTCTACGATGCGCTGCTGCCGCACGTGGCGTCGCTGGAAGAGGCCGACCGACTCTCCAGCGCCGGTTACGGACTCGGCTACCTGGGGGGCGGGCTGGTGCTCGCGCTCGGCCTCGCGATGATCCAGCTGCCGGGCCTGTTCGGATTCCCCACCGGCCCGGATCTGACCCCGGCCCAGGCCTCGCTTCCCACTCGAGCCGGCTTCCTGCTTGCCGCAGGATGGTGGGTGGTGTTCTCGATCCCGCTCTTTCGCCGGATCCCCGAACCACCCACCGCTTCCGGTTCGTCCGGCCCAGCCGGGCCGAACGTCCTCAAGGAGACCTTTGCCCAACTGGGCCGGACCTTCCACGACCTCCGGAAATACCGGGACGCCTTTCTGTTCCTGCTGGCGTTCCTGATCTACAACGACGGCATTGGGACCATCATCAAGCTGGCCACGATCTACGGGACCGAGGTCGGGATCGGCCCCACCACCATGATCGCCGCCATCGTCGTCACCCAGTTCGTCGGGGTGCCGTTCGCGTTCATGTTTGGCAGCCTGGCCGGTCGGATCGGCACTCGGAACGCGATCTTCACCGGCATTGCGGCCTACGTCGGCATCACCTTCCTCGGTTTCTTCATGCGGACTGACCTCCACTTTCTGATGCTCGCGGTTCTGGTCGGGATGGTGCAGGGGGGCACCCAGGCCCTCAGCCGATCGCTGTTCTCCGCCATGATTCCGAAGCACAAGTCGGGCGAGTTCTTCGGGTTCTTCAGTGTGTTCGACAAGGGGGCCAGCATCCTGGGGCCCCTCGTCTTCTGGCTCATCCTGGAGCTGACCGGGTCCAGCCGGAACGCGATCCTTTCGCTGGTGGTGTTCTTCGCCGTCGGGGCGCTCCTGTTGGCGAGTGTCAACGTGGAACGCGGCAAGGCGGCGGCTCTGGCGGATACCGCCTGACCCTCCCGCCGTGTCGGAACGACACGTGGCGAGTGTCTCCGGAATGGACAGATTGACTCGCAGGAGGCCGAACAAGGGCCTGAAGCGCCTTCTGCAGGGTTCGTTGGAGCGTGGGGGTCGGCATGGTCCGTGCATTATCGGGGATCATGCGACACCTGTTTGTACTGCTCGGCCTGGCCCTGCTCAGCGCCTGCGGGACCCCGACCGGACCGGGGGATCAGGCCGAGTTCCTGTCGCGGAACATGGCGCTCTGGGCCCGAAGAGGTCCGGCCAGCTACCAGTACATCCTGTCCCGGTCCTGCAAGTGCCTGCCGGAGGTCACCCAGCCGGTCACGATCGTGGTCCGGAATCTGGTGGTAGCGGAGCGTCACTATCTCACCGGTGCTCCGGTGGACCCGCAGTATGATGCCATCTTCAGCTCCGTGCCGGGGCTGTTCGACCTCATTCAACAGGCACTCGATGCCAACGCCCCAGGGATCGCCGTCCGGTACAACAGACAGCTCGGGTATCCCGAGTCGATCCAGATCGATTGGGTGGCGGGGACAGCCGACGACGAGGTATCGTACCGGATCAGCGATTTCGATCCCATCACGCCCTGAACCACCTCCGAACCGGACCACCGAGACCGACGGAATCGAGATGCGAGCATCGACTCTTGTCCTGGCCACCTCCCTGCTCCTGGGCGGTTGCGGCAATCTCACTGAAGTCAGTGACCAGGTCCTCGATCGTGGTGTCCCGTGCCTATCCGGACGGAACCCCTCTCGAGTCCCAGTATGCCAGTGAATTCCCCGACGTGCCGGGTCTGTTTCTCTTTGTCGACGTGACACGGGCCCGCCGGCCCTTCGAGTGGACGGTGGGGTATCATTCGACCTATGGCTACCCGACGACCGTCCGCGTCAACTACGACCCCGTCACCACGGCCGACGACTATGGGTACATCGTCAACGAGATGATTCCCGTGAACTGAGTGGGACCAGACCGGGCCGCCGGGCCCGGTCATTCGACGCCGGCTCTGCTACGCCGGCCACTGCCAGCCGAAGATCCCTGCCGTCACCAGAGCGTACACCAGTCCATCGAAGGTGGACTTGAGGGTCGTGCTCCACGACCGCTTGTACCAGATGGAATTCTGCCACAACGCCATGGCGTAGGCGGCAAACGCCACGGTGCCAGCGAATCGGAAGACGTCAAGGTACCCCGTGCCGGGAGACAGAAACCGGCTCAGCAGGTAGGCCACCACGATTCCGACCACCAGCGAGTAACCGAACCACTGCGCCAGGGCGGGCCCCATGCCGAACGACCCCCCGGGCAGAAAATTCAGGAACCCGATCGGTCCCTGCTTCACCTTGGCGGCGAACTCCGGCGACTTCCGTTCCTCGTTCGACTTGGCGAACGGCATGATGTACTCGCCCGGCGGGATCGCCAGTGGCCGGAGGGCATCCATCGCCCTGGCCTCATCGGGCAGCCCCTTGAAGTCGGTCTGGTGATAGCTCAGCACCATGTGAATCAGCGAACTGACCACGAACACGGCGACCGCGGACAGCACGATCGGCATCCAGAGCGAGAGGATGGTGACCACGAAACCCTCCTGGTGGGATGTGAGGACTACATCGAACGGTACTGCGGACCGCTGCCCCCTTCGCGCGGGGTCCAGCGGGGGCCGATCACGTCGGTCGCCTTGCAGTCGATACAGTTCTGGTGATTGACCCGGAGGGTGCCGTCCTCGGCCCGCTCATAGACCCCGGCGGGACACAGGTGGGCGTAGAACTCCGCCACCTCCGGACTGATGTCCGGTCCCACGATCAGGTGCGACGGGATGGTGTCCCGAGTCGCATTGCCCGACTTGAAATTCGCATCCAGCTTGCTGAAGGTCAGGACATTGTCGGGCACCAGGGGTGCCGCCGGCCCTGACACCCGTTCCGCCTCGGCGTCGGCGTGCATCGCGATCCGCCCGCCGGGAAAGGCCCCGCCGGTCACCGTCATCAGCCCCGCCTTCAAGCCGCCCCCCCAGAACCCATCCTTGAATGCCAGGCGCATGTTCCGGGTCCGGTACAGATCCTTGATGAGATAGCTCCCCCGGACGAGCCGATCGTAGCCTGCCAGGGCCTCCGCCGAGGTGTTCCCGGCCTTCAGGGCCTGGCAGACCGTCCGGGCCGCGAACACGCCGGACTGCGTGGCGTAGTGGATCCCCTTCAGCGATGGCACGTCGACGAATCCGGCGGTGTCGCCGGCCAGGATCAGACCATCACCCGACAACCGCTCGGGCAGCCCATAGTAGCCACCCTCGGGAATCGTCTTGGCGCCCCACTCCAGCAGTTCGCCCCCCTCCAGGACCTCCCGGAAGAGCGGGTGGAGTTTCATCCGCTGCAGCAGCTCATGCACGTCGAGCGAGGCCTGCCGGTAGTCGAGCCCCACCACCAGCCCGATCGCGACCTGGTGCGGTCCCATCGGGTAGAGGAACGACCCCCCGAACGCATCGTTCGGCAACGGCCATCCCATTGTGTGAATGATCCGGTCAAGCGGGCGCTTGACCGACCAGACTTCCTTCACGCCGAGCGCGAAGATCTGCGGATTGGGCGACCCGATCTGCTGCCACTCCCGCCAGGCCATGCCGAGCGGCCCCCGGGTCCCTTCGGTCAGGACCGTGACCTGGGCCATCAGTTCAGTGGGCTCGGTGTAGTCAGTCCCGGCCGAGCCATCCCGGGCCAGTCCGGTCGCGGTGGTCCGCACCCCTCGCACCCGGTCCCCGTCCACCAAAAGCGCCTCCACCGGGAAGCCGGGAAAGAGGTTGACGCCGAGCGCCTCCGCCTGCGCTCCCATCCAGCGGACCACCTCGCAGAGGGAAGCGGTGTAGTTCCCGTGATTCCGCATCGTGGGAGGGGTCGGGATCCGGGTGGCGCGGGTGCCGGTCATGAAGTAGACCGCTTCCCCCTCCACCTTCTGGCGGAAGGGCAGCTGGTCCTCGGGCACCTCGGGGAAGAGATCCCGGAATACCCGGGGGTTGATCACCGCCCCGGAGAGGCTGTGCTCGCCCAGCGCGCTCGCCTTTTCGAGCACCCCGATCTCGATCCCACCCAGCGACGGATCGGCCCGGGCGAGCCGGGCCAGCTCGATGGCGCCCGCCAGCCCCGCGGGCCCGGCCCCGACGAACAGGACATCCATCTCAAGGGCTTCGGCCCCAGGCGCATCCCGCACCAGCAGCCGATCGAGCGGCAGAGGAGGTTGGTAGCTGGCGGGATGAATCCGGGTCATCGGCTACTGGCCCTGCGCCTGACGCACCGCCTCGGTGAGCCGCGGGACCACCTCGAACAGATCGCCGACAATCCCATAGTCCGCGATCTTGAAGATCGGAGCGTCCTTGTCCCGGTTGATGGCGACGATCACCCGGGAGGTCCGCATCCCGGCCAGGTGCTGAATCGCTCCCGAGATGCCGACTGCGACGTAGAGGTCGGGAGACACGATCCGCCCGGTCTGCCCGATCTGATCCGCCGGGTCCCGCCAGCCGTCGTCGGTCACCGCCCGGGTGGCCCCCACGGCTGCCTGACCGAAGGCCCCTGCCAGGTCTTCGACCAGGGAGAAATTCTCCGCCGCCTTGAGGCCTCGTCCACCGGCCACGATGATTCGCGCCTCGCCCAGATCGAGCTTGGCCGCCCCTCGGGGGGAGAGCTCCGTGGTCACCACTCTCGATGCCGCCGGATCGCCGACCGGTGCCATGGCCTCGACCTTCGGGGTCCGTGGCGTCTCGGCGGCGGTCACGGCACCGGGACGGAGTGACAGCACGGCGGGTGCTCCGGTCAGCTCGAGCGTGGCGATCACCTTGCCGGTGTACACCGGGTGGCGCACGGTCACCCTGTCCGCCCCGATCTCGAACCCGGTGAGATCAGCGGCCATCGCGACTCCCAGCGTTCCCGCCACCCGGGGCGCCAGATCCCGGCCTTCCGCCGACGCGGCAAAGAAGGCGGCCCGGTATCCGCCGGCCGAAATCCGGGCGGCCACCGTCGCGGCGAGAGCCTCCGGGTGGTACCTCCCCAAGCCCTCATGGGCCACGACCACGACCAGGTCCGCCCCATGGCGGCCCAGGGCCTCGGCCACGGTTTCGATCCCGGGCGCACCGGCCACCAGGGCGTGGACTTCTCCCCCACCGGTGGCATCGGCCGCCTGCCGGGCCGCGGTCACCGCCTCCAGCGCACCCTTCCTGAGGGTGCCGTTCCGGCTCTCCGCAAACGCGAACATGGTGGCCATCAGAGCGCCTTCGCTTCCTCGCGGAGCAGCCGAACCAGTTCCGGCACCGCGTCAGGCCCCTCGCCCACGATCCGGCCGCCGGAGCGCTCGGGTGGAAGTTCCAGAGACTTGATCGTGAGGCGGACCGGCCCCAACTGGGCCGGACGGGTTTCGATCGGCTTCTTCCTGGCGGCCATGATGCCTTTGAGCGAGGGAATCCGGGCCCGGGCAATGCCCTCATCGATCGTGAGCACGGCGGGCAGCGGGAAGCGCACCGTCTCGGTGGCTCCCTCCAGTTCCCGCCTGGCCGTCCCGGTGCTGCCGGTGATGTCGAGCTGGGAGATCGCGGTGACGCAGGGCAGCCCGAGTCGGGCGGCGGTCATGGCCCCGACGGTGCCGTGCCCGGTATCGGTCGCCTGGCGCCCGAACAGGATCAGGTCGTACCCCTGGCCTTCCAGGTCGGCGGCCAGGGCGGTCGCCACCGACATGCCGTCCACCGGAACCTCATCGGCCGTGAGGTGTACCGCGCGGTCGGCGCCCATGCTGAGGGCCTTCCGGAGGATCTCCGGCACCCCGTCGGGACCCAGTCCGATGACCACCACCTCACCTGCCCCGGCGGCTTCCTTGAGCCGGAGGGCCACCTCGGCGGCGTACCCGTCGAAGTCGCTCATGTCGTACTTGAGGCCGGCCTGGTCAAGGGACTTGCCGTCGCCCCCTATCGAAAACCGGAGTTCAGTGTCGGGCACCCGCTTGATCAGCACCGCGATCTTCATGTCGTCCGCCGGCCAGTCGTCAGAACGCGCTGAGGCCGGTCACCGCCTGCCCCAGAATCAGTGAGTGCATGTCGTGGGTCCCCTCGTAGGTATACACCGATTCGAGGTTGGCCATGTGGCGCATGGAGTGGTACTCCGCAAGGATCCCGTTGGCCCCCAGCAGCCGGCGCGACTCCCGGGCGCATTCGGTGGCCGTGTTCACGTTGTTCCGCTTGGCCAGCGACACCTGCTGGGGGGTCATGGTCCCGGCGTCCTTGAGCCGACCCAGCTGCAGGGTCAGGAACTGGGCCTTGGTGATCTCGGTCAGCATGTCGGCCAGCCGGACCTGCTGAATCTGGGTCTGGGCGATGGGCCGGTCGAACATCACCCGCTGCCCGGCGTAGTGGAGGGCCTCGTCATAGCAGGCCATGGCGGCACCGATCGCACCCCAGGAGATCCCGTACCTGGCCTGGGTCAGGCACATCAACGGGCTCTTGATCCCGCCGGACCCGGGCAGCACGGCGTCCTTCGGCACCAGCACGTCCTGCAGGTGCAGCTCGCTGGTGTCAGAGGCGCGAAGCGAGAGCTTCCCCTTCTGGTCCCGCCCGGTGAACCCCTTGGTGGAGGTGGGCACGATGAACCCGCGAATCGAGGTGGGGTCATCCACCGCGCCGGTCTTGGCCCAGATGATGGAGACCGTGGCCTGCGATCCATTGGTGATCCACATCTTGACGCCGTTGAGGAGCCACCCGTCGGCGGTTTCCCGCGCGGTGGTGATCATCCCCGAGGGATTGGAGCCGTAGTCGGGTTCGGTCAGTCCGAAGCAGCCGATCTCGGTGCCCTCCGCGAGCCGCGGCAGCCAGTAGGTCTTCTGTTCCTCGGACCCGAAGGCATGGATCGGATACATCACCAGGGCGCCCTGGACGGAGGCGAAACTCCGGATGCCGGAGTCACCCCGTTCCAGCTCCTGCATGATCAGTCCGTACCCCACGTTGTTGAGTCCGGCACAGCCGTACTCCTCGGGGAGGTTGGCCCCGAAGAGCCCCAGCTCCGCCATCCCGGGGATCAGCTGTTTGGGAAACCGGCCCTCAATGTAGCAGTCGCCGATGATCGGCATGAGGTGCTCATCCACCCAGGCACGGACGGTGTCGCGAACCGCGCGCTCTTCTTCACTGAGGAGGGAGTCGAGATCGTAGAAGTCCACTCCCGCGAAACGGGAGCCGGATCCTGCAGTCGACATGAAGCCTCGCTTGAATCGGGAACCAGACAGCGTGGGGAAGATACCCCGGAACGGACCCGGGAGGAAGCCGACGCTGAACAGGCGCAACTATGGACGGGACTTGGGGTTAGCCCGTTTGTGCCGGCCTGGCGAAGCGGGCCTCATCGCCCGGGTGGAACCGGCATGCTCCCCGGTCCCAACGCTGATGCTGGACCACCACCCGGTCGGGCTCGATGGTGATCTGGTTGAACGCCGAGGGACGCTTTCCCCGCGTCAGGCTGGTGTGGGTGCTGGCAGCCGCCACCACGATGCGGCCATCGATCTGACCAACCGACTCCTGGTGATCGTGGCCGCAGAGCACCAGGTCGGCTCCCGAGTCGGCCAACCATCGTGCCGCTCGAGTCGGATGGGCCAGGCCCATCCGCTGGGAAATCTGCCCGCGAAGCACATTGTGGTGTATCACTACCACC
>CAYINH010000093.1:6392-8549 GCA_964364615.1 uncultured Gemmatimonadaceae bacterium | reverse complement strand
CCCCCCCTCCACCCCCCGGCCCCCCTCCCCTCCGCCCGCCAGGGAAGTTCTGGTGAGCCGCTCGGTCAGGGCCGCGGCGCCGCTGAAGATCCGGCGGACCCCGGCCAGCGAGACGCCCACGATGGACGCATCGGCGCCGAACTGCTGGCTCAACCGGGCCACCCCATAGACGGCCGCCGGCTCGACCTCCTGGCGGCCGTAGACCCCTTGGGCCGAATCGTAGGTTTGGGCAAACTCCCGCTGGGTGAGGGCCGTGAGCGCTCCCACCGAAAGTCCCGACTGGGTGCGGCCGGTCATCTTGGCGGCCCCGAGAATCGTGGAGTTGCTCGGGGCGTCGACGAAGCCTCCCTCCGCGGTTCCCCGGGGCCGTCCGCCGATCCGACGGGAGTAGTAGTAGCTGCTGACCGGCCCTTCCAGCAGCTGCCGGTTCTCGGTAAAGAACGGCCGCCGCTCCGGGAAGAAGGTCTCGAACGCCGAGAGGTTCAACTCGGCGGGATCGGCTTCCACCTGACCAAAGTCAGGGTTGATCGTCCCGCTCAGCGTCAGGCTCGGCCCGATTCCCATCTGGAAGTCGGCCCCAGCCCGGCCTTCACTGCTGGTGGACGCGCTGAAGGGATTGGCCGGGTCAGTCTGAGCCGAGAGCTTGGCGTTGGCGGCGACGAAGGGGACGATCTCAATCCGGCGCGAGGGCGGGATGCTCTCCATGCCGTTGAGGGTGCCGAACCGTGACGAGAAGCCGCTCTGGGTCCTGGGCACCACGATCCACGCCAGGTTCTCGTTCCGCTGCGGGATCCACCGACTGATGTTGAGCCCCCAGGTCTGCACCGCCGTGGAGTTGTACCTGACCTGGGAGAAGGGGATCCGCATCTCGGCGGTCCACCCCACGGAATCGAAGGCCACCTTGGCTTCCCAGACGGGGTCGAAGGTAAAGTCCCGGGCAAAGTGACTCTCGCTGTCAAAGGCGTGGTAGTAGTCCCGTCGCACCCCCCCGGCGGTGACGGAAAAGGAGTAGGCCGTCCGCCGGTCCAGGTACGGATCGACCGAGATGACGATGTGCTCCGAGTTCCCATACTGGTCCCGCCGGGTCAGATCGCGCGGGACCGCTCCCGGATTGGAGGAGTACATCCGGGCCCCGATGTAGAGGGCCTCATCATCGTAGAGGAAGGACACCTCGGTCCGGTCCCGGGGCTCGGCGAACTCGATCGGGTCCTTCTGCTGAAAATCGCTGAGCGCTCTGGCGGTCGGCCAAGCCGGTTCATCGAGGCGACCATCCACATGGATAGGCTCGGTCAGCCGGACCGCCACGGCCCGCTTGGTGGCAGGGTCCGGGGCGGTCTGGGCGGGCAGTCGGGTGATGTGCACCGCCTGGCATGCCAGCACGGTGCACACCAGGCGGGATATTGCAGTGAAGTCCATGGTCCCAGGCGTTTAGGGCTACTGGGGATACGCACTCCGGCCCCCCGATGTTATCGCGGCTGAACATCAGGATCTTCTGACTATCACGCCACCCCAACCGGTTCGGAATTCCCCTGGATTACCTGACTATACTTCCGGAACCCTCTTTCCCCTTCCGGGAGTGACCGGATGACCATGACCGCTCCACCGGGTCCGATCCTGGCCCCCACGGGGTCGGGGCTCAGTTGCAAGGGCTGGCACCAGGAGGCCGCCCTCCGGATGCTGATGAACAACCTCGACCCCGCGGTGGCCGAACGGCCCGACGAGCTCATCGTCTACGGGGGTGGGGGCAAGGCCGCCCGGAACTGGGAGTGCTACCACCGGATCGTGGCCACCCTCCAGCGGTTGGAAAACAACGAGACACTCCTGGTTCAGTCGGGCAAACCGGTGGGTGTCTTCCGGACCCACGACGAAGCCCCCCGTGTCCTGATCGCCAACGCCCACCTGGTCCCCCGCTGGGCAACCCCGGAGGAATTCCACCGGCTCGACCTGCTCGGCCTTACCATGTACGGGCAGATGACCGCCGGGTCGTGGATCTACATCGGGACCCAGGGGATTCTCCAGGGGACCTACGAGACCTTTGCCGAGTGTGCCCGGCAGCACTTCGGCGGCAGCCTGACCGGCCGACTGGTGGTGACCGGCGGGCGGGGCGGGAGGGGCGGAGCCCAGCCGCTGGCCGCCACCATGAACGGCGCGGCTTTT
>CAYINH010000093.1:5682-6382 GCA_964364615.1 uncultured Gemmatimonadaceae bacterium | reverse complement strand
TTTCTCGGGGTGGATGTCGATCGGACCCGGATCCAGCGCCGGGTCGAGACCGGCTACTGCGATCGGATCTCCGAGGATCTCGATGAGGCGCTCGGATGGGTCACCCGCGCCCGGGCCACTGGAACGGCGCTTTCGGTCGGCCTGGTCGGCAATATTGCCGAGGTGCTCCCCGAACTGGTCCGGCGCGGGGTCACCGTCGATGTGGTCACCGACCAGACATCGGCCCATGATCTCCGGATCGGCTACATCCCACCGGGCTACGATCTCGCGGCCGCGGCCGCGTTCCGGGAGCGGGATCCCGAGGGGTACCAGGACGCCGTCCTCGACGCGATGGTGACCCATGTCGAGGCGATTCTTGCCCTGCAAAAGGCCGGTTCGGTGGCCTTCGACTATGGGAACAACCTGCGGGGTCAGGTGGCCGACCGTCGGGGCATGAAGCACGCCTTCGATTTCCCGGGATTCGTCCCGGCCTTCATTCGGCCGCTTTTCTGTCGAGGCAGCGGCCCGTTCCGCTGGGCCGCGCTCTCCGGGGATCCCCGGGACATCGCGGTCACCGATCAGGCGGTGCTGGACAGCTTCCCCCAGCACGAGGCGCTGGGCCGATGGATCCGGCAGGCGCAAGAGAAGGTTCACTTCCAGGGTCTCCCTGCCCGGATCTGCTGGCTGGAGTATGGCGAGCGGGCCGAGCTTCGGCCCGCTC
>CAYINH010000093.1:0-5672 GCA_964364615.1 uncultured Gemmatimonadaceae bacterium | reverse complement strand
CTGGGCCTCAGGTTCAACTGGCTGGTCAAGCACGGGAAGGTCCAGGCGCCGCTGGTCATCGGTCGGGACCATCTGGATACCGGCTCGGTGGCCTCTCCCAACCGGGAAACCGAGGGGATGCTGGATGGGTCCGACGCCATCGCTGACTGGCCGCTGCTCAACGCCATGCTCAACACCGCCTGCGGGGCCAGCTGGGTCTCGCTGCACCACGGGGGCGGGGTGGGGATCGGCTACTCGATCCATGCGGGGATGGTCTGCGTGGCGGATGGGACCGAGAGCGGGGACCGGCGGCTCGAGCGCGTCCTGACGGCGGATCCCGGCACCGGGGTGATGCGCCACGCCGACGCGGGGTATCCCGAAGCGGTGGCCGTGGCCGCCGAGCGCGGGGTGGACCTCCCGATGGTTCAAGGAACCTGAGTGCCCGCCTCGTTCAGCGTCCTTCTCGCCGGTCTGTTCACCGCAGCCAGATCGGGAGAGCCTGATAACCTCGCCAGGGCCCAGGGCCGCCCGCTCCCCGGCCGCTGTCGGCCCGGCCCGCCGGCTGACGCGCCGTGACCCTCGAGGTTCTTCGCAACATCGGACAGCTGGCGACCGGTACGGCAGCAAGTGGGCCGTCCGGGATCACCACCCTCGCTGGCGCGGCCCTGGTGTGGGAAGCGAATCGCATTCTCTGGCTCGGCCCCGAAGCCGATCTTCCGGCGGAGTATCGGAACGGGGACCACTCCGACGCGGGAGGTGGCTTGGTCATCCCCGGTCTGGTCGACTGTCATACCCACCTGGGGTTCGGCGGCTGGCGGGGGGATGAGTTCGCCATGCGGCTCGCGGGACGGAGTTATCAGGAGATCGCGGCGGCCGGTGGCGGGATACTCTCGACCATGCGGCAGACGAGGACCATCGGCCCGGAGACCCTGGTCGATCGGTGCCTTGGATTCCTCACCGAGATGGCTTCCCTGGGGGTGACCACCGTCGAGTGCAAGACCGGGTATGGCCTCGATGAGTCCTCCGAGCTGATGCTGCTCGAGGTGTACCGGCAGGTCGGCCGTCGTGCGGCGCAGCGGATCGTGCCGACCCTGCTCGCGGCCCATGCGGTTCCCCCCGAGTATCGGGAGCGACGCGGGGACTACCTGAACCTGATCACCGAACGACTCATTCCCGAGGCGGGGCGCCGCGGCCTGGCCAGGTTCTGTGACGTGTTCGTCGAGTCAGGCGCCTTCACCATCGACGAGGCGCGTCGCATCCTCCGGGCCGGGCAGGCCGCCGGGCTCCGGCCCAAGCTGCACGCCGACCAGTTGAGTGCCGGCGGTGGGGCCGAACTCGCAGCCGAGGTCGGCGCCGCGTCGGCGGATCATCTCGAGCACATCTCGGACGAGGGAATTCGCCGGATGGCCGAAGCGGAGGTCGTGGCCGTCAGCCTTCCCCTGGCGACCTTGTACCTCAACCAGCGTCCGCTCCCGGCCCGACGGCTGATCGAAGCCGGGGTTCCGGTGGCGGTGGCGACCGACTTCAACCCCGGGTCAGCGCCGTCGTTCCACCTCCCGCTGGCGATGATGCTCGGCTGTACCCTGCAACGGATGACGCCGGCCGAGGTCCTGGCCGGGGCCACGCTGGTGGCGGCCCAGGCGATCGGACTGGAGCACGAGGTCGGGTCGCTCGAGGTCGGGAAGGCCGCCGACTTCGCGGTGATAGATGCGCCGGACCTGAACCACTGGATGTATCACTTCCGCGGCAATGCCTGTCGCCGGACGGTCATTGCCGGCCAAACGGTGTTCTCTGCCTGAGCCGTTCTCACCCGCACCCCCCAGCGCCTATGTCACGGGTTGATCGCCGGACCTTCGTCTCCCTCTGTACCACCGTCGGCCTCGGCACGGCGCCGTTCCTCGACGCGGTGTGGAACCAGCTCGAGGCCACCCCCGCCCCGGCGTCCGCTGATCCGATGATGATCCAGCAGCAGGCGCCGTCCCGGATCACCAGGGAGATGGTGACGTCGGCGGAGACCATCTCCGGGCTGACGTTCACCGACGACGAGCGCGACATGATGCTGCGGGGGCTGAACGGGGCGCTGACCTCGTTCGAGCGGATCCACGCGGTCAGTCTCCCCAACCGTGTCCCGCCCGCCCTCCACTTCAGCCCGTTCCCTGCCGGAATGGCGCCGCCGCTGGTGCAGGCCCGTTCCCCGGCGCGGGAGGCGAGGAATGTCGTTCGGCCGAAGAGCCCGGAAGACCTGGCGTTCATGACCGTGGCCGAGCTCGGCGAGCTGGTCCGGACCCGGCAGGTGACGGCCACCGAACTGACCCAGCTCTATCTGGCTCGACTCAAGAAGTACAACCCGGTCCTGGAGTGCGTGGTCACCCTGACCGAGGACCGCGCGCTGGCCCAGGCGGCCGTGGCCGATCGTGAGATCCGGTCGGGTCGCTATCGGGGCCCGCTGCACGGCATCCCGTGGGGTGCCAAGGACCTGCTGACCGTCCCGGGCTTCAAGACCACCTGGGGGAGCGCCATCTATCAGGACCAGGTGCTGGATGACATTGCCACGGTGGTCGAGCGGCTCGACCAGGCCGGGGCCATTCTGGTCGCCAAACTGACCCTCGGGGAGTTGGCGATGGGGGACGTCTGGTTCGGTGGCACCAGCAAGAATCCCTGGCTCACCACCCAGGGGTCGAGCGGTTCCTCGGCCGGCCCCGGGTCAGCCACGGCGGCAGGGCTGGTCGGCTTTTCCATCGGGACCGAAACACTCGGGTCGATCGTCTCGCCCGCCACCCGCAACGGCGTCTCCGGGCTCCGGCCGACCTACGGCCGGGTCAGCCGGCATGGAGCGATGGCGCTGTCCTGGACGATGGACAAGATCGGTCCCCTGTGCCGCTCGGCTGAGGACTGTGCCATCGTGCTGGGGGCGATCTACGGCCCCGATGGCAAGGACCCCACCGTGATCGACCTTCCCTACGGCTGGGATCACGAGAAGCCGCTCTCCTCGGTCCGGGTCGGCTACCTCCAGGCCGCCTTCGACGCCGAGCATCCGGGGAAGGCCTTTGACGACGCCGCGCTCGAGGCGGCGCGCAACCTCGGGGTGGAGTTGGTCCCGGTCACCCTCCCGGACGATCTCCCGATTGCGGCCCTGCGGATCATCCTCAACGCGGAGGCGGCGGCGGCGTTCGACGAGGTGACCCGGACCAACCTGGACGACAGGATGGTGCGGCAGACCGCCAACGCCTGGCCCAACATCTTCCGGACGGCCCGGTTCATCCCGGCGGTCGAATACATCCAGGCCAACCGGATCCGCACCCTCCTGATGCAGCGGATGGCGGCGGTGTTCCAGCAGGTCGATGTCTTCATCACCCCGTCGTTCGGCGGCAACGTCCTGCTGGCCACCAACCTGACCGGGCACCCGGCCATCGCCATGCCGAGCGGGTTCACCGAGCAGGGAACCCCGGTCAGCATTTCGTTCATCGGGAGTCTGTGCGGGGAGTCGGATCTCTGTCTGGTGGCGCGCAAGTGGCAGGAGGCCACCGGCTGGCACAGGAAGCGGCCGCCGGGCTATTCCTGAGTCAGAGCGCGGGCCACTGCTGGGTCAGGCAATGGAACCCGCCCAGTCCCCAGACGAGGTCGGTGCAGTCGATCGGCACCACCAGGCGGGATGGAAACAGATCCTGCAGGGTGCTGCGGGCGATCTCATCCCGCTCGGGATCGTAGGCCGGGAGCAGCACCACGGTATTGCCGATGTAGAAGTTGGCGTAGCTGGCCGGGAGTCGCCGACCCTGGTGCTCCACCGGCCGCGGCATCGGCAGGGTCACGATCCGGAGTGGCTCGCCGTCCTGGTCTGACATCCTGCGCAGCCGCTCCAGGTTCTCCATCAGGAGGGCGTAGTTGACGTCGCCGGGGTCGTCCTCGACGACCGTGACGACAGTGTCCCGGCTGACGAACCGGGTCAGGTCATCGACATGGCCATCGGTATCGTCTCCCTCGATGCCATCCCCCAGCCACAGCACCTTCCGGACCCCGAGGTAATCCCTCAGGTAGCCTTCGATCTGCCCGCGGTTGAGGTGCGGGTTCCGGTTGGGGTTGAGCAGGCAGGCCTCAGTGGTGATCAGGGTGCCTTCCCCGTTCACCTCGATCGAGCCGCCCTCCAGGATGATCCCGGGAGATACCACCGGGATCCCCAGCTCTGTTCCGATCCGGGTCGGTATCATGTCATCCAGATCGAAGGGAGGGTACTTCTCCCCCCAGGCGTTGTATCCCCAGTCGAGGATCAGTTCCTCCCGCCGGCCGTCCACTTCCCGTTGCAGGAAGATCGGACCGTGATCCCGACACCAGGCGTCGTTGGTCGGGTGCAGGTGGAAGGAGACCCGATGGGTCGGCACCCGGGCGCCGTCCAGCACGGCGCGGACCCCCTGTTCCATCTGGTGATCGGCCACGATCAGGTGGACCTCTTCCCCCTGCCCGAGGTGGCGGACCATCTCGGCGAAGACCCCGGGGATCCGGTCAAATTTGTCGGGCCAGGAGGCCTCCTTGTGGGGCCAGCTCAGCCAGGTGCCGCGGTGCCGGGTCCACTCGGCGGGCATCCGGAACCCGAGGGTGGCGGGGGTTCCGGCCCTCGGAGTCGCGGGATCAGTCAATGTACCGGCGGGTGAGGTCCTGGTAGGCGTCGATCCGGCGATCCCGCAGGAAGGGCCAGTGGGTCCGGACCTCGTCCACCTGGTCCAGGTCGCAGGCCACCGCCAGCACCTCCTCCTCCTGCCCGGCCTGGGCCACGACCCGGCCGTTCGGGTCGGCCACGAAGCTCCCGCCCCAGAACTCGATCGCGCCGGCCGGGCTCTGCTCCACGCCGGTCCGGTTGACCGCCACCACGTACACCCCGTTGGCCACCGCGTGGCTCTGCTGAATCGTCTCCCAGGCCGCCCGCTGTCGCTCCCCGTATTCCGCCTTCTCCGGAGGCAGCCACCCGATCGCGGTGGGATAGAACAGGATCTCGGCGCCGGCCAGCGCGGTGAGTCGGGCGGCTTCGGGATACCACTGGTCCCAGCAGATCAGCACTCCAATCCGCCCGAACCTCGTCTGCCAGGTCCGAAAGCCGAGATCGCCGGGGGTGAAGTAGAACTTCTCGTAGTACTGCGGGTCGTCCGGGATGTGCATCTTCCGGTACTTGCCGAGATAGGAGCCGTCGGCGTCGAGGATCGCCGCGGTGTTGTGATAGAGCCCCTCGGCCCGCTTCTCGAACAGGGACGCGATCAGCACCACGCCCAGCTCGGCGGCCAGGGAGGCCAGCCGCTCGGTGGTCGGGCCGGGAACCGATTCGGCCCGGGCAAAGTGGGCATGGTCTTCGGTCTGGCAGAAGTAGGGGCCCAGAAAGAGCTCCTGGGTGCAGATGATCTGGGCCCCACGCCGGGCGGCCTCCCGGATGCCGGCGATGGTTCGCCCGAGATTGGTGGCGGCGTCCTCGGCGGCCCGGTGCTGAACCAGACCCAGGGTGACGATGCGGCGGTCGATGGGTGCAGTCATCAGGACGATCCCCGGTTAGTGAACGAGCTTCCGGTACTTGATCCGGTGAGGTTGGTCCACCGCCACGCCCTTCCGCCGGTGATAGTCGGCGGAGTAGTCCTGGTAGTTCCCTTCAAACCAGAACACCTCGCTGTCGCCCTCGAAGGCCAGGATGTGGGTGGCGACCCGGTCCAGGAACC
>CAYINH010000092.1:0-8560 GCA_964364615.1 uncultured Gemmatimonadaceae bacterium | reverse complement strand
CGATTCGCCCCAAGATATGACTGTCATATCAGTCAGTTATTCTCTTACGAGTCCTTAGCGTACACAATCGGGATATAGGTTCTCAGATCGAGGTACACTCGGGCGGCGTAGCTGTTCGCGGCCCTTACGTCAAGCTGGGCTCCATCGAACCCGGCAAACCCCGATCCAGCGGCGGCGTTGTACTTCCCAGCGGCATAGATGTGGTTATCCCTGAGATAAATGTACCCTTCGACGTACTCGTATCCCGGCGAACACCCGACGTGAAACCCACCCCACGGAGCGGTCGTCGTCGTGTACACGGATTCGAAAATGTCATAGACGATCACCGTCGGGTCCGACTTCCCCCAGCATATCGCTTCGACTTCTGCGCCAGGGACCGGCTCCAGGACGGCTGGGGAGAAGTCATGGTTCCAATAGCTGAAGATGCCGTCTACGGCCGCACCGGGTGCCTGAGGCGTAGACCTGGTGCCTGAGGTGGAGTAGGAGGCCGTGATGAAGCTGGCCGTGCGGCGGGCTCGAGGCCACCCAGCTCGGACGTTGCCGCCGTTCAGGGATGCGAGCCAATTCCGGCTATCTGTGGTAATGCCGAGCCGTGGTGACTGGGCAGCCGAGCGAATCGTCCGGGGCTTCGGCACAAAGGGTCCGTACGAACCGTAGAGTGGGATCACACCCGGGGGCACCGCGGTGCTGTCGTAACCATCCGTGAGCCGGCCACCGCGCTCATCAACTAGGATCCAGAGATTGGCAGTCGCGTCATCCAGAATGAGGCTATCCGCTTGCCAGCGCGTGGCATTGGGACCCCGCCGGTTGGTCGCTGCCGCGGTGACGCGATAGTAGCCCGGTCGAGGAAAGGTGAGGGTAGCGTCAACCGACCGTTCCTGTGCGGAGGCTAGACCACCTCGCCATTGACCAAGGAGTCGGGGTGACCTGGGTTCGGCGCCGGCCATCGCCGCTGGGTCATCGTCCATGATGAACAGTCGATACTGAACGTCGGCAGCATCAAAGCGGGCTCTTGCATTCCCCACCAGTTGAATCGCGCGGTTGGGAAGGAACGGCCCAGCAGCCGTAACTTCTAATGCCACGCGTGGTACCGCAGGAAACTCCGATTGGAGTCGCCCGAGGCCACCCTGGTTCAGTGCCGTCTGGTCGAGGGTTGGTCGCTGATCAAGTGCCTCCGTTGGCTCTCCGGAGCAGGCCCCGATCACACTAGCCGTGCTCAGAACCGAGGCAAGCGGGAGGTAGCGCGTGAGGCGAACTCGGCATCGAGACGCTAGGCTGAGCTCAGCTCGGGGGGGGGACATCTGATACCTCTCGCCTGGTGGCATCTGGTGGTTAGCCCATGGTCCCAATATTGGGCCTAGCCCACGACCGGTCAAGCCGGGGTACCTTTCCGGCCCGCCGCGGCAACGGGCTGATCGTCGTCCCCAAGCTGATCGGGGCCGCGTCGGCAAGCAGTTCGTCATCCAGCTAGAGCAGCGAGACCGGATCCCGGTCGAGCACGATCCGGATCCGACGATCCCCTCCCAACCTCGCCGCCGCCGCCCGCACCAGGTGCCCCAGTCCCTCCGACGATCCCTTCAGCAGCACATGCCACCGCCAGCGGGACTTGATCCGCGCAATCGGACAGGGGGCCGGGCCCAGCACGGTGATCTCCAGCGCATGCTTCTCGGCCAGACCGGTACACCAGTCCGCCAGCGCCATCGCCTTCGAACTCACCTCCGCTTCCGCCTCCCCCGAAACGACCAGGTTGACCAGCGCCAGGTGCGGGGGATACGGGGGCGACTCCCGGAGCCGCCGCTCCTCATCGAGGAAGCCGCGGGCATCGTGCCGGGAGGCCCAGATCAGGGCATGATGATGGGGTTGCCGAGTCTGAATCAGCACCTGGCCGGGCCGCTCTCCCCGGCCAGCCCGGCCGGCCACCTGGGCCAGCAGCTGAAAGGTCCGCTCGGCGGCGCGGAAGTCCGGAAGGTGGAGCGCCAGGTCGGCATCCACCACCCCGACCATGGTGACTTCCGGGAGGTCGATCCCCTTGGCGATCATCTGGGTGCCGAGCAGGATATCCACCTCGCCCCGCTCCATCGCTCCGAGAATCCGGTGGTGACTCCACTTGGCGGAGGTGGTGTCGAGATCCATCCGCGCAATCCTGGCGGTGGGGAACCGCTCCGCCACCAACCGCTCCAGTTTCTGGGTCCCCACCCCCCGGGCCTCCTGGACCTTGTGACCGCAGGCGGCACAGGCCGTGGGGACGCCGGTCCGGTGATCGCAGTAGTGGCACCGCAGTTCCACCGGAGTCCGATGCAGGGTAAGCGAGATGCTGCAATTGGGGCATTCCGGAACCGTACCACACAACCGGCACTGCATGAACGAGGCGAACCCCCGGCGGTTGAGCAGCAGCAGTGCCTGATCCCCACGGGCCAGCGCATCGCCCAGCGCGTCGTCGAGCGCCTCCGACCAGGAGACCCCGCCGGTCCCGCGCACCATCGGACTCGACCGGAGATCCACCAGGGTGACCGGTGGCAGCGGCCGGGAGTGAATCCGATGCGGGAGATCGAAGCGGGCGAGGCGGGGGCCCACCCGCTCGACCGTCTCCAGCGAAGGGGTGGCGCTGCCGAACACCACCCGGGCCCCCTCCAGCCGGGCGCGCACCGCCGCCACCTCCCGGGTATGGTAGCGCGGCGTCTCGCCGTTCTTGTAACTCCCCTCGTGCTCCTCGTCGATCACGATCAACCCGAGTTGACGGACCGGCGCGAACACCGCACTCCGGGGACCGACCGCGACCCGCTTCTCGCCCCGCCGAAGAGCCCGCCAGGCGTCGGCCCGCTCCCCGTCGGAGAGACCACTGTGCAACACTGCCACGTCGTCACCGAACATGCCGCGGACTCGCGCCACGGTCTGTGGCGTCAGCCCGATCTCCGGCACCAGGTAGATCGCGCCCCGCTCGGCCGCGAGGACCCGCCGGATGAGTTCGAGATACACCAGCGTCTTGCCGCTCCCGGTCACCCCGAACAGCAGGGCGCCGGCACCATCCTCCAGGGCATCGACGCCGTCGATCACCGCCTGCTGCGCGTCCGTGGGAGGGCCCGGCGGCTGGGAGACCGGCGTCTCCCGGAACGGGTCCCGCAGGTGTTCGACCGCTTCCACCTTCGCCAATTCCGACGCGACCAGGGACCTGATGACCGCGTCGCTGAAGCCGAGTCGCTCGACCAGGTGACGCCACGGGGCGGCCCCACCGGTCTGCTCCAGGGTCTGGTAGAGGGCGAGCTGCTTCGGTTTCCGCCCGAGGACGGTGTCGCGTTCCACCAACGTGAGCCGCTCGGCCGGCAGCACCACGACCCGTTCCGTCTCCGGGGCCGGGCCGGTCGAGGGCGGTGTCACCTCCACCACCACCGCCCCGATCCGGGCCAGCCGGTCGGCCACATCCCAGATCGGCCGGCCCAGCGCCTTGGCCGCCGCGGCGACCGACCCGGTGCCCCCCCGGCCCTCCAGCCACTCGATCAGGGTACCGGCCACCCCACCGACGGCGGCGGATTCGAGCAACCGCAGGGTCAGGCTGGAGCGGCCCCACATCCCACCCGGCAGCATCGCCTTGAGCGACAGTCCCAGCGGCGCCCCGTAGTAGCGGGCCATCCACTCGCCGAGCTGGAGCAGCGACGGCTCGATGGCGGGAACGGTATCCGGCGCGCCGAGAATGTCACGCGCTTCGACCGGTGGAGGGTCCACCCCGATCGCGGTGACGATACCGACCAGCTCCGAGCGTCGGACCGGGACCACCACCCTGGCCCCCGGTCGGATCCGGTCGGCCAGCGTCTCGGGGATGGAGTAGGTGTACGGCTCGAAGACCGGAAGCGGAAGAACGACGTGGGCGTGACCGGCGCCGGACATGAGCGTGGGTGCCGGCGAGCAGCGGCGCGGCTACCGGCCGCGCGGCGACAGGCCGAGCCCCGGGCCGGTCGGCAGGGTCAGCCGACCCGCCGCCAGGGTCGCCCCGGTCCAGGGGTCTTCGGCCAGCAGCGCGGCGCCATCCAGATCCACAAAGTCGACCAGCGGGGTCACCTGGGCGGCCGCCGTGATGCTCACCGAGGATTCCACCATGCAGCCGACCATCACCATCAGCTGGTGGGCCCGGGCGGTATGGATCAGCCGGATCGCCTCCCGGAGGCTGCCGCACTTGGCGAGCTTGAGGTTCACGCCGTCCACCCGCCCCGCCAGCCGAGGGATATCGGCCGCCACGTGGCAGCTCTCATCCACAAACACCGGAATCCGACTGTGGCGGGTCACCACGGCGAGGCCATCGAGATCCTCGGCCGGCAGCGGCTGCTCGAGCACCGTGACACCGAACTGCTCGAGGACGGGAAGCATCCTGACCGCCTGTTTGACGGTCCAGCCACAGTTGGCATCCACCCGCAGCTCGCGGTCGGTCTCGCTCCGGATCGCCTCCAGAATGGCCAGGTCGTTGTCGGAGCCGAGCTTGATCTTGAGGATCGGGTACTCGGCTGCTTCCCGGACCTTCTGCCGGATCACCTCCGGGGTATCAATCCCGATGGTGAAAGTCGACAGCGGAATGGTGGCGGGGTCGAGACCCCACATCCGGTAGACCGGAACCCCGAGCCGCTTCCCGACCAGATCGTGCAGCGCGCTGGAGACCGCGGCACGGGCCGAGGCATTGCCGGTGAGGGCGAGCAGCATCCGGGTGTCGATGCCTTCCAGATCGAAGGGGTCATGGCCGAGGACCGCCGCATAGCGGGCGAGCGCGGCATGGACCGATTCGATCGTCTCGCCGTAGAAGAGCTGTGGGGTCGCCTCGCCGACGCCCTCCACCCCGTCGGCGTCGCGGATCCGCACCAGCACGGTACGGATCGGTTCGGGCCCCTTGCGGGAAATCCGGAACGGATGGCGGGTCCGGAGTTCGAGAATCTCGGTCGACAGCTGGAGCGGTGGGTTCACAGGCTCCTCGGAAGGTGGCCGTCAGAGGGAATGGCTGGAAGGTAAGCGGTCACAGGGCGTCGAGGTGAGCCTGGACTGCCTGCGCCAGCCGGGCAGGGTCATACCCACCCTCCAGGACACTGGCGAACCCCGCGGCCCCGAACCGGTCGCGCAGCCGCCGGGTCCATTCGGCGTAGTCCTCAGGCTCCAGGGTGAAGCCCCCGAGTGGATCACCAGCCAGTCCATCGAAGCCGGCGGAAATCAGCACCAGATCGGGGACCCAGTCGTCGGTGGCGGCCACCACTCCGTCCCACAGCCCGGTGCGATACCGATCCCGAGGGAGCCCGGCGGCCATCGGCAGATTGAAGACGTTCCCCACCCCGCGTTCGTCGGCTCGACCGGTCCCCGGGTACCCGGGCCACTGGTGGAGGGAGACGAACCGGATCGCCGGATCGGTCTCGATCAGCGCCTGGGTGCCGTTGCCGTGATGCACGTCCCAATCCACGATCAGCACCCGGCGGGATCCCGAGGCGAGGGCGTGGCGGGCTGCGATCACGACATTGGCCAAGAGGCAGAACCCCATCGCCTGATCGCGGAGCGCGTGGTGACCCGGAGGCCGGACCGCCGCGAAGGCCGGGGTGCCCGCCAGCGCCAGGTCGGTCGCGGCGATGGCGGCACCGGCGGCGTGGAGGGCCGCCATCCAGCTGGCGGAACTGATGATGGTGTCCTGGTCGAGCATCCCGCCGCCCTGGTCCGACACCCGGGCCAGATGATCGAGGTACCGGGCTGGGTGCACCCGCAGCAGGGCCTCACGCGGCGCCGGTCCGGAGGGGCGAACCTGGAACCGTGGGTCCGCCGCCAGGCGGTCAAGAATGGCCCGGAGCCGGGCTGGTGATTCGGGATGTCCCTGCCCTGGATCGTGGGCCAGACACTGGGGATGGGTCAAGACCTGCATGAGGGGAACGCCAGTCCGGGCGGGACGGTCCGGTCGATCAGCGGACCGCTTGGCGACGACGGCGAAGCACCACGAGGTTCGCGTTCGGGACGACCCCGGCCTGCGCCATCGTGGTGGTCCCCTCCGGGACTTCCGCGCCCCGGTACTTGACCAGGTAATCCTCTGGCTGTCCGGCGGCGTGCGCGGCGAGGAGGGCGCGATGCTTGGCTTCGCTCACGGCGGTCCCTGGATCGAGCTGCAGTGGAATCTCGTGCCAGGACTCGAGCACCATGATCCGGACCGGAATCGTGGGACTCACCCGGCCGACTCCAATCCCCGCAGCGACGACAGGAAGCGCATGATCGCCTGATCGAAGAACATGGAAGACGCCCGGATCCCTGTCACCCCGTCCTTGGGGAAGACCGCCAGGGCCACCTCTTCGCCCCCCTGACCGCGGAGCACCAGGAATCCCGGTCCCTCCTTTTCCGGATAGGCCGCATTGTGGGGGACTCGATCGGCAAAGAAGTGCTTGGCGTGGGCCAGCACCGCGGCGCCATCCAGCTGGGTTGTGGCTTCGTGAACCATGGCTCAGGGCGGTGAGAGAAGACGGAAATATAGGCGATGCAGCCGGCCGGGGTGCAGCCGATCCCATGAACGAGCTTCCTGCTGATCGGGACCCGGGTCACCTCGCCAGAGCCGTTCAGTTCCCCAATGGGGTGGCGTGGACCTCGTGCTGCTGAACCCGGGGGCGGGAGAAGAGGTCCCGCAGGCCCGGGCGGCGGCGGAGCACGACGGTCAGATCGCCCGGGGGTGGGTCGGCGACCCCTGCCACCCTGAGAAAGACCGGGAGCCGAGCCCCAGCCGGGACCCGAACCTGGTACCGCCGACCGTGCCAGTCGAACTCCACCTTATCGGGCGTCCCCCGGACCGTCTGATCGAGGAAGACATCATCATCGAACTGGTACACGCCCTCGGCCGGTGATTCCCCGTCGAGGTAGAAGAGCGGGTCGAACGGCTCACCGGCGTGGCGGGCAAAGTTGGCTTCCGCTGCGGTATCGAACGCCTCCAGCGCCGGGGCCCGGGCTCGCCATTCCAGATGATGCCGGAGTTCGTGCGCCAGGGTCTGCCAGGCTTCCTCCCGCCAATCAAACTCGTCATCCTGTCGCGACAGGGCGACAAAGGAACCGTGGTAGAGGACGATCCGGCTCTGCACTGCGCCGGGCTCTCCGTCTTCGGTCGGGATCGGGATGCACTCGCCCAGCGTGAAGATGTCTGCCCGGCTCGGGTGAGGCACGGTGGCTCCGGCCACCCTGATCTCGGCGACCCCATCGAGGTACTCGGCGGGGAGCTCGCCCGCCATCCCGCGGACCATGGCTTCGAAGTCGCCGAGCCGCACCGCCCGCTCAGCCGAGCCGTTCCGCCAGCCAGTCCTGGACGGCATCCAGGCTGATCCGGTCCTGGGTCATGCTGTCGCGATGCCGGACCGTGACAGTCCGATCCGACGCCGTCTGGCCATCGACCGTCAGACAGAACGGAGTCCCGGCCTCGTCCATCCGCCGATAGCGGCGGCCGATCGCACCGCTGTCGTCGTAGAACACCGCCAGCTTCTTCCGGAGGTCGTGGTAGAGTTCCAGCGCCACTTCCGGCATGCCGTCCTTCTTGACCAGCGGCAGCACCGCCGCCTTGATCGGGGCGATCGACGGGTGGAAACCCAGAACGACCCGGACTTCGCCTTCGACCTCCTCCTCCCGATAGCCGTCGACCAGCAGGGTCAGGGTGACCCGATCGGCGCCGGCGGAGGTCTCGATGATGTTCGGGAGATAGCGCTCGTTGGCCGCCTGGTCGAAGTACTCGAGCTTCTTGCCGGAGTACTCCTGATGGCGTCCCAGGTCGAAGTCCCCCCGGTTGTGAATCCCCTCGATCTCCTGCCACCCGAACGGGAACTGGTACTCGATGTCGTATGCGGCCCGGGCGTAGTGGGCCAGTTCGGTCGGCCCGTGCTGGTGCCAGCGAAGCCGGTCGGCGGCCAGCCCGACCTCCTGGTACCACCCCATGCGGAGGCCCCGCCAGCGCTCGAACCAGTCCGCATCGGTCCCCGGCTTGACGAAGAACTGCATCTCCATCTGCTCGAACTCCCGGGTCCGGAAGATGAAGTTCCCCGGGGTGATCTCGTTCCGGAATGCCTTCCCGATCTGGGCAATCCCGAAGGGGACCTTCTGTCGAGAGCTCTGCAGCACGTTGAGATAGTTGAGGTAGATCCCCTGGGCGGTCTCCGGGCGGAGGTAGACGACGGCCGCGGACTCCTCGACCGGCCCGAGGAAGGTCTTGAACATCAGGTTGAACTGCCGCGGTTCGGTCAGGTCGCAGCCGTCATGCTGGCCGACGATCTTGGAGGGCTTCTGGGGGCAGCGGGCGTCCTCCAGCCTGTCGGCCCGGAACCGCGCCTTGCAGGTCCGGCAGTCGACCAGCGGGTCGGTGAACCCGGCCACGTGCCCCGAGGCCTCCCAGACCCTGGGGTGCATCAGGATGGCGGCGTCGAGGCCCTCGATATCGTCCCGGGACCGGACCAGGGCGTTCCACCAGCGATCCTTCACATTGCGCTTGAGCTCGACCCCCAGCGGGCCGTAGTCCCACACCGAGCCCAGCCCCCCGTAGATCTCGGAGGACTGAAAACCGAACCCCCGCCGCTTGGCCAGGGAGACC
>CAYINH010000091.1:1379-8679 GCA_964364615.1 uncultured Gemmatimonadaceae bacterium | reverse complement strand
TTGCGGAGCGATCACCACGTGATCGCGGAGCAGATTCCACTGCTGTCTGCCGGCGCGGAACCTAGCCGGGGACCCATCGGATTGCCACTCCGCCACCCTCACCGCCGCCGGGGAACCCGCCGCCACTCGTACCTCCCGCACGTCACCCCATCGGCATCCCCGTCAATCCAGGAGAACTCCCCCAACATCTTGTTCCCCTTGAGGTTGACGACCAGGGTAAAAGCCCCCCGGTCGATCTCCTCTCGGCTCGACGGCAACTCGTAGGTCGCCACCAGCACGTTGTGCCGGACCGTCCCCCGGACCGTGAAGACCCGGGTGCTGTCGTCCACATTGTGATTCTCGATCGACCCCCAGACCCAGCGCCCGAACTGCCGGAGGGTGACCTTCTCGGTCAGGGCCTGGCCCCCCTTGGCGTAGTGGGCCACCCAGACCCCGCTCACCGAACGCTCCCGCCGCAACGCGGCCTGGGCCCGACTGAGCACCCAGCCCACCCCGTACCGCCCGAACCACAGCAGCCCCGCCACCGCCAACCCGGAGGCCACCCCCGTGACAAACTCCGGCCGCACCAGGAACTCCAGCATCATCCACCTCATGCCATGGGCATGCCGGGACAGTGCACCCCAGCCAGGCAACCGTCAAGCGGGTCCCTGGTCCACCAGACCCGCAATCCAGTCCAGCAGCCGAGCGTAGACCCCCGCCCCATCGGTGACCTCGAGTACCCCGAAGCCGGCGACGTTGCCGGCGTTGATCTCGCTCAGTGTCGGCTGGCCGGCATCGTCCAGCAGGAAGTCGTACCCCAGCAGATCCAGACCCCGGTCGTGATAGGCCCGCCAGGTCGCGCCAACGACCGCCGCCTCCGTCGGGGTGACCGTGGCCCGATGGACGGTTCCCCCCGCCGTCTGATTGTTGATCCACCCGCCAGCGGCGGCCAGCCGGAGATATCCGCCGTAGATCTCCCCTTCGACAACCACCACCCGCTTGTCCCCCGCCACCACGTTGTCGAGATACCGGACGAACTCGTACGGCTCCGGGCCTGTGCCGAACAACTGCTCCAGGATGGTCTCCAGCGCATCGTGCGCCTCCGGCGCCCCGCTCGCCGGCTCGATCCACCAGCTGCCCGGCGCCTGCCAGATTCGGGCGACCCCCTTGCCCCCGTAGGTCCGGTTCCGCTTCGCCACCACTCGCCCCTGGGTCCGCACAAAGTTCCCGGCCTCCGCCACATCCCGGGTCACGATGCCCACCGGCATGAACCGCGAAGCCACCGACCGGTAGAAGTCCCGAACATCACAATCGCGGACCCCGGAGGGTCGCTGCAAGAAACGCACGGCTTCCTCGTACCGGACCAGAGTCTCGAGGTACCCGGGCAGATAGGGCTTGTCGGTGCGGCAGAACACGAGGTCGAAGTCGGAGAACCTGGCCCGCTCGACCGGCGCCCCGCCGAGGGCCAGGAACTCCTGGTAGTCCAGGGGACCCGGCACCGGGGTGACCAGGAGCGAAATCCCATCGCCGAGCCGCTCGGCCTGGAGATGGAAGAGCTGAAATCGCGGATCCTCCGGGAAGTGACGGTACAGTTCCACCGTGGCATCCCATGACGGATGGGTGAGGGGATCGGTGATGCACAGCAGCCTGATCATGTCAGACCCACCTGTCTTCGGGTAACGCGCACCACCGGAGCAGACCATTGTACTGGCCGGGCAAGCCAGTAACGTGTATCGTTGTTCCATCCCCAACAAGCTGGCGAGGCCCTCCGATGACCGACGCCCCCGCTCCCGAATCCACGTCCATCTGGGACGACTTCATCGACATCTGGACCAGTCCCACGGCGGTCTTCACCCGACGGTCCGACGGCAAGTTCGCCCACGCCATGGTGTTCTTCATCGTGCTCGGGGCGGTCCTCTTCTTCGGCACCCGGGGCGCCACCGCCCCGATCTACGACGCCGAAATAGCCCGCGGGATGGCCGCCTCGAGCCAGCAACTGACCCCGGAACAGATCGAGGCGGCCCGTGGCATGACCGGGATCATGACCGGCGCCTTCGTGGTGATCGGCAGCCCGATCCTGCTCCTCCTGGTTGGCCTGTCCGTCTGGCTCGGCACCAGGATCCTGGGCGGTACCATCTCCTACGCCCAGGGCCTCACCATCGCCTGCTTCGCCGAGTTCCCCCGCCTGGTGGAGGCGGTCTCCACTGCCGTGCAGGCGATGCTGATGGACGAGTCGGCGCTGACCGGCCGGTACTCGGTAAGCCTGGGTGTGGGGAGATTCTTCGACCCCGATACCGCCAACGCTGCCCTGCTGGGCCTGGTGGGCCGGATCGATCTCTTCACCCTGTGGATTACGGTGCTGGTGGTGATCGGGGTCAAAGTGGTGGGCAAACGGTCGACCGAACAGGCGGTGATGGCGGGCGCCATCGTCTGGCTGCTGGGCGCCCTCCCGACGGTGGTCCCAGCCCTGTTCCGGGGCTGATCAGCCGCGCTTCCCGCCCCCGAACCACTTCCGCCAGCCCGGGACCGCCTTGGGCTCGGGCTGGTGGGTGTTTGCCCCCGCCCTCGGGCTGGGGCCCGCGCCCCCCACCATCGCGATGGCCCGGATCATCTCGAGCTCCTCGACCAGTTCGGCCCCGGTCTGGAACCGCTCATCGGGCGCCTTGGCGAGGCCCCGCGCCACCACCTGGTCAAACGGACGGGGAGCGTCGGGCCGGACCTGGGACGGCGGGATCGCGACCCCCTCCATGTGGCCGCGCATCACCGTCTGGAGGTTGCCGGAGTACGGCGGCCTGCCCGTCACCATCTCGTACAGGATGCAGACCAGCCCATACAGGTCCGACCGGGCGTCGCACCCCGATCCCATCACCTGTTCGGGGCTCATGTAGACCGGGGTGCCGATCGGCAGCCCCGCCACCGTGACCGAGAGGCCACCGGAGGCGCCGTAGGCCCGGGCCAGTCCGAAGTCGGTCACCATGGCATGGCCCGCCGAGAGCATGATGTTCTCGGGTTTCATGTCGCGATGGATGATCTCGAGCTGGTGGGCATGCGCCAGCGCCTGGGCCACCTCGATCCCGATCCGCATCGCCTCTTTGAGGGGGAGCGGTCCTTCCTTGATCCGGTCGCGCAGGTTGATCCCGGTCACCAGCGGCATCACGTACCAGCAGAGGCCGTGGGCCGCGCCGGAGTCGAGCAGCGGAAGAATATGGGGATGCTGGAGTCGGGAAGTGATCCGGATTTCTCTGAGGAAACGCTCCGCCGCCACCGGGGTGGCCATCTCGGGTGGCAGCAGCTTGACGGCGACCGCGCGGGAGTGCCGGAGATCCTCGGCCTTGAAGACCTGGGCCATGGCGCCGCGACCCAGTTCACCCTCCAGCCGGTACTGACCGGCCAGCGCCGTGGCGAGCCGGGTGGCGATCGGTTCCTTCATCCGATGGACACGTCCTGCGCGTTGGGAATCGCGCCCCGCCGCACCGCCTCGGCGAGCAGTGCCGGCGGCATGCTGCGACGACACTTGATGTGCCACTCCATGACCGGCTGTCCGGCGGGCCCCATGATGGTCCGCTCGAACCGCCACTCCCTGGTGTCGCGGGAGAGTACCAGCTCCACCGCCGAGCGCAGCTCACCCGGATTGGCGGTCACGGTGGCGGTGACATAGATCGGGCCCTCGAACCGATCGTCCTCCCCGTACAGCTCGCCCGACATCTTCTGCTGTTGCGCCCCGGCCCGATCCATCAGCACCTGGAGCTGCTCCGGAGTCATCGACTGGAGCACCTGCTGCTCCAGCACGTCGATGAAGGCGCCGGTCTTCCGTTCCTCCGGAGCCATCGCCTCCCGCACCGCCCCGACCCGGCGGGCCGCCACCGGGGCCGACATCTCCCCGGGAATCCGGCCGAAGTCGGTCATCCAGAGCACCACGATGAGCAGGTTGAAGAACACGCTCAGAGAGAACGCCACGGACACCACCTCGACCCCGCAGGCCAGCCCGACCACGATGGCCAGGAAGACGTAGACCGCGTCCTTGGTGTCCTCCAGCCGATTCCGGAAGGCAATCGCCCCGACGATGCCGCCCAGGCTGAAGGCCAGCGCCACGCTGTTCTTGACCAGAATGACCACCGCGGCCACCACGATCGGCAGAATCAACAGGGTCTGCACCATCGACTGCTGATAGCCCTTCTTCTGCCGGGTCATCGCATAGACCCAGAGCACCGGGAGCATCAGCAGGACAGTGGACAACATGGCGATGAACACGACGATGCCCGCCGGCAGACCGTGGCTCGACGACGGGGCCGCCTGACCGGCGGCGGGGGCCCCGGTCAACACGCTCAGGTCGCCGCCAGTCGGCAGCGCACTGCCTGCCACCACCTGATAGACCTGCGGCAGTGCCGTCTTGATGACCTGCACCAGCAGCAGGAGCAGCAAGTAGTACAGCACCACCTGCAGCAGCGGATGGCGGCCGAACCATCCGGGGCCGGAGCCCCGGGTACCGGTCCCGGAGGGAGCTAGAGGCTGGCTGGTCATGATAAGAGCGCAAGATATCAGGATTTTCGGCCCCACGCATCCGGGGCGCCGCCGGCCTGGCTGGAGCAGGATCGCGAGCGGATTGAGAGCGGGCTGGTCCCGCTGGGCCAGCCGGTGCCGGTTGGCCCGGCCCTCAGCGCCATTCCCGGGTGATGCGCGCCCGATGGATTCGATCGAGATTGGGATAGGTTCGATCGAGCCAGGCATTCCCGAGGGTCCGGATCGAATCCTGCCGTTGGGCCGGCGCCGCCCCGTACTCGCCACTGAACAGATCCACCGCCTCCATCCCCATGGTGACCTCTCCGATCGGCGGATAGCCGATGACGCCGCCGGCAGTGAGGGTGTCCAGCCGCGGGCTGTTGTTGCCGAGGTTGATGAAGATCTGAAGCGACCGGGTCCGGGGGCCACCTCGGGCAAAGGACACCCGACCACGGCGGTTCTCCCGCCCGACCGGCTCGTCCGGAATCCCGAGCCGCTGCCAGGCGGCACTGGCTTCGGGACTGGCCCCCAGTCCGAACTGGGCCACGAATCCCGGCATCATCCGGTAGACCCGGAGGTCGTCATACACCCGCCGCCGGATCAGGTCGTGGAGTCGATCCACCCCGGCCGGCGACCAGTCGCGATGGGCCCTCACGACGAACGGGCCCCTGGACGTCTCGAAGGTGACCTCGAAACTGTCGGGGGCCGCCGGGGAAACCCACTCACCCTTTGTTGGGGGAAGCAGCCCTGGGGCCCGACAGCCGGTGGCACAAAGCCCGGCCAGCGCGAGGAGCCGTGTGAGGCGGATTTGGTGAGGCCGGAGTACCTTTGCGAGCATCGTCCGCTCCGTCCGAAAGACCGCGGAACCGTAGCTGGAACGACCTGACCCAACAAGGAGCACGAGCCCATGTCAGCTGGCCGCCGAACCGCCGCCCTCCTTCTCCTCGGCGTGTTCGGCTCCGTGCCGCTGACCGCCCAGTGGGGGCCCGCCCGGTTCTCCGGCATTTCGGCCGGCGCCACCCGCAGCGAGGTGTCCGGCGGGTTCACCCCCGGAACCCGCTGGGGAGGCACGGCGGGTCTCTTCTACGGCGCCACGATGTCCAGGAACTCGGTCCTCCAGTTCGAGGGCAACTGGACCCAGAAGGGGGGCGGCGACCACCGGGTCAGCTACCTGGAACTGCCGGTCCTCCTCGGCCTGGCCAGCTCCATCACTGGTGGTGTCTTCGTCAGGGCATACACCGGTCTTGCGCTGGCCTTCCAGCTCTCCTGCAACGGTCCCGACACCACCGCGAATACCTGTGACTCGGTGAAGGGGAAGGAATGGTCCTGGCCGATCGGACTCGAGCTGGGCAGGCAACTGGAGGACCGCACCTTCGTCGCCGTCGACCTCCGCTACTCGCGCGGGCTCTCCGACGTCGTCCCCACCACCGCTTCACTCCACCGGACCTGGCAACTGCGCCTCATCCTCGGCACCCCGATCGGACAATGAACCGCCATACGATCTTCCTCGCGACGATGGCCCTGGGCCTGGTCCCCGGGTCGGCCCACAGTCAGGCTCGGCTCGGCACCATCCACTTCCCCACCTCGGCGGGCCCGGCAGCGCGGCGGGAGTTCGAGACCGGGGTGCTGTGGATGCACAGCTTTGAATACGGCAATGCCGTCGCCGCGTTCCGACGCGCCCAGGCGTTGGAGCCCGGTTTCGCCATGGCGTACTGGGGTGAGGCGATGAGCTACACCCACCCCGTCTGGAACGAGCAGGACCTGGCCCTCGCCCGCGCGGCCCTCGAGCGTCTCGGCCCCACCCCGGCCGCGCGCCGCGCCAGGGCGCCGACGACACGAGAACAGGGTTGGCTCCAGGCGGTGGAGATCCTCTACGGTGAGGGAGCCAAGCCCCGGCGGGACACCCTGTACGCCCGGGCGATGGAGCGGTTGACCGAGGCCAATCCAGAGGACGACGAGGCCAAGGCCTTCCTGTCGCTGGCCCTTCTCGGGCTCAACCAGGGAGTGCGGGACGTGGCGACGTACATGCGCGCCGGGGCAATCGCCGAGGAGGTGTTCCGGCGGAATCCGGACCACCCCGGCGGCGCCCACTACATGATTCACGCCTTCGACGACCCGACCCACGCACCCCTCGGCCTCCGGGCGGCCCGGGCCTATTCGACGATTGCCCCCGGAGCGGCTCATGCCCAGCACATGACGACCCACATCTTCGTCGCGCTGGGGATGTGGGACGACCTCGTCGCCCAGAACGAAGTGGCCG
Organism: uncultured Gemmatimonadaceae bacterium; assembly: GCA_964364615.1. Lineage (GTDB taxonomy): Bacteria > Gemmatimonadota > Gemmatimonadetes > Gemmatimonadales > GWC2-71-9 > SZUA-320. The sequence goes on along the minus strand of CAYINH010000091.1, from coordinate 1,940 downwards.
CCGGACTGGGCGACTATCACTCCTGGCACTACACCATCTGGCTCGGCTACGGCTACGCGCAGCAGGGTCGCTTCACGAAGGCCAGGGAGCTGCTGGACCGGATGCGCCCGATGGGCCATACCGGACGGGGGGAGGGTGGGCTGCAGATGATGCGGCTGCACTACCTCGTGAACACCGAGCGTTGGGAGACGGCATTGCGCGAGCCACCTGCGGAGGGGCAGTTCGTCGCGGCGCAGGAACAGTTTGTCCGGGGGCTCGCCGCCTTCCGGCTGAACCGCCCCGAGGCGGGCACGGCAGCGCTGGAGGACCTGCGGGCGCTCCGGGGTGGACGGCCGGTGCCGCCCCCGGGGGTCAACGCCACCCTGGCGGTCCCCGCGATCCTGCTTCGGGCTCTGGAGGGCGTGGCACTTCACGCCCAGGGTCAGCCGGACGCCGCCGTGCGGGCGCTGCGGGAGGCCACCGCGTTGGAAGATGCCATGCCGTATGAGTTCGGCCCGCCGGAGGTCCTCAAGCCGTCCCACGCACTTCTGGGAGAGATCCTCCTCGAGCTGGGTCGAGCGG
>CAYINH010000091.1:0-1369 GCA_964364615.1 uncultured Gemmatimonadaceae bacterium | reverse complement strand
CGGGCTTGTCTACCTCGATCTAGCGCGCTACCACGAGGCACAGCGGGAGTTCGAAGCGGCCCTGGCGCTGGCGCCGAACCGGGCGCTGTCCCTGCGGGGACTCTGGCACGCGGCCACGGCGGCTGGAGATCGGGAGACCGCCGACAAAGCCCGCAAATCTCTGGTTGCCATCTGGCACAACGCCGATGCCGATGTTCCCGAGTTGGACGCGGTTCGGTCGGCTCGGCCCTGAGAGTGCATCCGAGGCTTGGAGGCCTCCTGTGCCTCTGTGCGGCCGCGTGCGGGCCGATGGGACCGATGGCGACCGCCAGCCCCACAGGGCTTCAGCCCCCCGAGGCGCCGCCGGTATGGCTTCGGCTGGTGGGGGAATACGCCGCGGGGGCCGACACTCTGTCGGTGCTCGAGGAGAGTGGTCACCTCCACCTGCTGATCTGGGGCGGCAGCCGACAGCCCCTGAATCAGATCCGCGACTCGGCCTTCCAGGTCGACCGGGGGCCCGACCAGGTCATCTTTGAGGGATGGGCCCTGCCCCGTCCCAGCGGGCTGCTCAGCTCCGGTCGCAGCCACCGCAGCCTGGCGCTGGGCGGCGATGGCGGCACGGGGTTCCGGATCACCCCACGCCGCCCGGTGGCCGACCTGCGACGGGAGGCGGCCGAAGCATCTCCGCCCACCGAGGCCGGCGACTTCCTTCCCGACGATCTGGTCGAACTGGTGACGCTCGATTCAACCATCCGGCTCGACATCCGCTACGCGACCGACAACAACTTCATGGGCACCCCGTTCTACTCCAGCCCGCGGGCCTTTCTCCAGCGTCCGGCGGCGGAGGCGCTGGTGCGGGCCCACCGCTGGCTCTGGTCGCGAGGCTACGGAGTGCTGGTGCACGACGGATATCGCCCGTGGTCGGTTACCAGGATGTTCTGGGACACGACCCCGGACGCCCTCAGGATCTTCGTGGCGGATCCGGCACGCGGCTCCCGCCACAACCGGGGCGCGGCCGTCGACCTGACCCTGTACGATCGCGCCACCGGGCAACCGGTCGTCATGCCGGGCGGCTACGATGAGATGTCGCCCCGTTCCTTCCCCGGCTACCCGGGCGGAACGGCGCGCCAGCGATGGCTCCGGGATCTGCTGCGGAGCGCGATGGAGCGGGAGCACTTCACGGTGTACCAGGCCGAGTGGTGGCACTTCGACTACCGGGACTGGCAGCGCTACCGGATCGGCAACCTGCCCTTCGAAGCCATCCGCGAGCCTCGGCGGGGTCCACATCTCCCGCCGAGGCCAGGACGGTGAGTGGACTGAGACGGGGGCTCCGCTACTACGAGTACCGTGGAAACCAGCGCTAGCCCCGAACGACAAACGGCCCGCAAAC
>CAYINH010000090.1:0-8750 GCA_964364615.1 uncultured Gemmatimonadaceae bacterium | reverse complement strand
AGGACTCTCCTGATCCAGAGTCAGGCGTGTTGCCAGTTACACCAAGGGGCAGCGTACTCGGTTGTCATGGAGCTGAGGGGGATCGAACCCCTGACCTCTGCATTGCGAACGCAGCGCTCTCCCAGCTGAGCTACAGCCCCGGACAGGGCGAGTAAGCTAGCCGCCGACCCCCACTCCGTCAACCAACTCACACTCTAACACGCGCCCCTCTGCCTCGCCACCCGCCGTCCACTAAGCCCTTGCGCAACTACGGTTTGCGTCGCCAGTGAGTTGCCCCTGGAGCCAGGCGCCGTCGAACGCTATCTACTCCCCGCCAGGCCCTTGCCCCACCCCGGCCATGTCGGCGATCAACCCCTCCCGGTTCAGCCGGTACCGCCCCAGAATCCCGGCGGCAATCCGCTCGGCGTTGGCCAGGATCGTGAGGCTGGTGTTGACCGCCAGCGACGACGGGATCGCGGCCCCGTCAGTGACGAACAGTCCAGGATACCCGAACACCTCCCCCATCGGGTTCACCACCCCCTTGCTCGATCGGTGCGCCATCCGGGCCGAGCCGGTGTGATGGGCCGTCGAGTGCCAGGCCCCGTCGCGGGGATTGCCCCCGGTATCCACCCACTCGGCATGCACCGGACGACAGCCGTTGCGCTCCAGAATCGAGCCCAGCAACGGCTCCACCCGGCGGTAGTACTCCGCCAGCTCCCGGCTCTTGTCCAGCGACACCCGCGGCCGGCCCGGGGCATCCACCGACAAGGTCCCGCACGGTGGGGTGAGCCCCAGACTGAGCAGGATGATCATCCGGCGACGGAACTGCCCCATCAGCTCGACATGCGACTCCCCCCACCACGAAGGCTCCCTGGAGTCCCCGTCCAGCCGGAGCCGGGCCCCAGCGACCGCCTGGATCGGGAGCGCCTTCACCGCCGCGACCGTGATCCCGTGGGATTCCAGAAACTGGTAGCTGATCATCCCGGGGTGGGACCTTCCGGTGAACATGTCACCGTCCGGAAGGTCCTCCGGCAGGAGCCCGCAGACCTTGACCCCGCCGTTGATGGCGATGTGCCGCCCCAAGGCCCGGCTGAGCCGGGGCAGTCGCGCCCGGTTCCGGAGCAGGAGCAGCGCGGTACCGACTGTCCCTCCCGCCAGCACGACCATCCGGGCCTGGAAGATCTCGGTGCCACTCCGGGTGCCCACTCCCCTGCACGACACCTCATACCGGTAGGGCAGCCGCTCCCAATCGGTCGCCGACGCCGACGGCCATGGATTGCCGAGTGGCCGAATCTCCTCGGCCTCCAGCTCGCACTCGAACCGGGCTCCGGCTTCCACCGCCCTGGGCAGGTAGTTCTGGTGCAGCGACTGCTTGGCGCCGTAGATGCAGCCCGTGACGCAGAACCCGCTTCCCAGGCAGTAGCGCACCGCGTACGGCGCCCGGTCACAGGAGTACCCCAGCCGCTTCATCATCAGGGCAAACACCAGCCCGGTGCGGGGCACATCCTCGGGCTTGATCTGCTCGACCCCGAGCACCTGTTCCGCCAGGGCATACCAGGGATCCATCGTGGTTCGGTCGAGACCCTCGGGCCACAGCGAGTACCCCGAGGGGTCCTTCTGCTCAAAGGCGAGCGAGGGCGCTCGGAGCGAGACCATCTCGTAGAACCCGGACCCCCCGCCGAGAGCCTCGGCGTAGGTGAAATTCAGATTCTCGCCGGAGAGCCCCTTGAGGTATCGGGTCAGGTAGGCGGGACTCTGGGTCTGGCGGAAGTCATCGATATCCACTCGTGGCCCCTTCTCCACCACCACGACATCGAGCCCGGCCTCGGCCAGGCGGAGGGCCGGGCCGGCCGCGCCAAAGCCTGAGCCAATCACCAGTACGTCGGTTCGCTGGGTGCGCATGATTCATCCCCTAGTGGTAGTTACCGGTTGCGGTCAGGGCGGCAGGCAGGAACCGCTCCGGACTGGGGTAGGTCACCGCGGCGAGTCCCTGGAACTGGTAGGCGCCGTCGAAGTGCATCAGCGGGGCACCGGCCTCGTCGTCGTAGATCCCGGCCAGCAGGGCCACCTGGGTGAGGAACACGGCGCCAGTATAGAGCTTCTGTGTCAGGCGGTCGGCAGAGAGTCCGTCGGCTATGACCCTGGTGCGCTCCGAACGGGGCAGCCGCTCGAAGTACCGATGGCCGCAGCGCTCGCCGGCCCGCTTGCAGAGGTCACTGGCGAGGAGAGAGCGATACTTGGCGAAGGGGAGCTGCGGGTCGCCCAGGGCGCGGATGGCGGCCGCATGATCGGGGTCGCAACCCGGGACCACCGCGTCCACGAACCCCTTTAGCACCTCATAGATCCGGCGCGGATCCTCGGCCAGGTCCGGGCTGGTGGTCCGGAGCAGAAAGCGGACCGGGGTGCAGCCGGCACCGAGGGTAGCGGCCGACAGCGCGAAGGTCGTGAGAACGAACCGTCGGGAGACGGTATTCGGGGGCCGGTTCATGGCATCCTCCTTTGCGGCCAGGATGCCACCGGCGGGTCAAGCGGAAGTCAATTGCCGGCCGTCAGGGACCTCGACTCGAGGCAACAATGCGAAGCGGAAGCACCACGTCCGCCCAGTGAAACCGGAGCACCGCCCGGTCCCGATCGACAACCGGGAAGTAGAAGGCCATCGTCTCCATGTGGGGCCCGTACTCCGGGGCCACCTGGATCCGGAGCAGGTCGTGCTCCGGTCCCGGATATGGGGTGTGGAAGACCGCTGCCGCCCGACTGAAGACCACCGCCCAGGGGCCGGTTTCCCGGGGGAGAACCCACAGCGAGTAGCGGCCGGCCGGCACCCGATGCCCTTCCACCTCGACCGGCAGGCTGAAGCTGATGGTGGTCGCCGAGTCGGCACCCGGATGCCAGATCTTGCCCCATGGGACCAGGGCGCCGAAGATGTCGCGGCCCCGGGCGACCGGACGGTTGTACTCGATGGTGATCTCGGTCAAGGAGACCCGCTGGCTCACCGTCCCATGCTGACTGAAGGGAATTGCCTGTCCCAGGACCGGCGGGGCCGCAACCATAGAAGCCAGGATCCCGATCGACCCAGCGAGCCGGCACCAACTGGCACCGGGCATCAGCGACCCCCGTGCACCAGTCGGAGGAACTCCTCCCGGGTCGACGGGTCGGTGCGGAATTCCCCGCGCAGGGCACTGGTGATGGTTCTCGAGTTCTGCTTCTCCACCCCCCGCATCATCATGCAGAAGTGGGCCGCTTCGAGCACCACCCCCACTCCCTTGGGCTCCAGCACCTCCACCAGGGCATCGGCGATCTGGTCGGTCAGCCGCTCCTGAACCTGGAGCCGACGGGCAAAGACGTCCACCACCCGCGCCACCTTGGAGAGGCCCACCACCGTGCCGTTCGGCAGGTACGCCACGTGGACGGTGCCGAAGAACGGAAGCATGTGGTGTTCGCACATCGAGTAGAACTCGATGTCCCGGACCAGCACCATGTTGTCGTAGTCCTCCTTGAACAGCGCATCGCCGATGACTTCCCGGGCGGTCATCTGGTACCCGCGGGTCAGCCATCGGAGCGAACGCTCCATCCGCTCCGGGGTCTTGAGCAGCCCCTCACGGCCGGGATCCTCCCCCAGAGCTTCCAGGAGGTTTGTCGTCATCTCGCGGAGCGAGCCGGATTCGGGGGACTCGACCGGCGATGGCAGGCGAAGGACATCGCTGCGGAATTCTCGTTTGGCGCACGTGGCGGACATGGATTCGAAGCCTTGATGAGTTCCTCAGGCAACGCCGGTCATCCGGACCGGGTTCCCGATCCGTCCCGGGGGTGGCTGGGCCTCGTCGGTGGCTGCCGGACGCCCCAACCGCGCCTGGGCGTGGGGCATCGATACCTCAACCTCCACCACTGGCTCCAAATCCGGGTTTGTCCGGACCGAGGCCATCACCACAACTCCTTCACTTACAAGGACTTGGATGATCGAGCAGAGAGCCGGTATCGGGCGACGGTGGTGGCGTGTACCTTGCGCGGTATCCAGCCAATGGTCACTGCAACTCCGTGCGACGCGCAAACTCTGGACGCCATGCAGCCCGAGTGGGATGCACTGGTGTACCGGGACCCGCTCGCGACGGCGTATCAGACCTATGCCGTCTCGGTGGGTGGCTGGCGGATCGATGCGGCCGAGATGGATCTTGAGCCGGTAGTGATTGCGGTCCGGGACGATGCCGGAACTCTGGTCGGACTGGCCCCCCTGGCGATCTGGACCACCCGGCACCACGGAATCCCCTGGCGGATCCTGGGCAGCCTCCCCGGAACCTGGGCCAGCTCCTGGGACATCCTGGCGCTTCCGGAGTGGGAGGAGCAGGTCGTGGCCGCCGTGCTGGAGTTCCTCGTGGCCCAGCAACATCGGTTCGATCAGTTCCTGGTGCGCCGGGTCGGTCGCAAGGCTCGGGTGGCGCGGATGGCCGACTCGCTGCCAGGGGTTCTCACGACCTGGCGCACCCCGGCCTCACCCGTGGGACACTGGCTGCTCGTGCAACCGGGCTGGACGGGGGTCAACGATTACCTGAACAGGAAACAGCGGTCGCTGCTGCGGCGGAGCCGGAGGAGGGTCTACGACGACGTCGGCGCCCGACTGATTTCAGACGGCATGGACCCCCATGAGGCCGCCCGGCGGATCGCCACGACCCACCTCGCGCGGTGGGGCACGGAGAGAAGCGAGTTCGCTCATCCTGGGCGGGTCGACCGGTTCGGCGACCTGCTGGAGGCGGTCTTTGCCCGGGGTCAGGGGGGATGCCTGGAGGCTCGGGCACCGAACGGCGAGTCGATGGCCGGCATGATCTGCCTCCGCCTTCGGCATTCCGCCGTGCTGTACCGCACCGCCTACAACCCGGCGTTCGCCGACTGCAGCCCCGGGGTCGCGCTCGATGCGGACACCATCGACGCGCTGATTCAGATGGGGATCTCGACCATCAGTTTCGGGTTCGGCAATGACCCCTACAAACGCCACTGGTCCAACCTCACCACAGAGGTGTGCAGCGTGAGCGCCTGCGCCCCAACGGTGAGAACCTGGGGTGCCCGGCTCGGGCTGGCGGCCCTGAGCCGGAGTGGACTCAGCTCGAGGAGCCCCGACCCGTGGACCAATGACGTCCCCGGGCGTTTGAGGGGATACTAGACCGGCAGATGCTGACCGCTACGGTGCTGGACCCGGGGACGCTGGCCTCCATGCAGGAGGAATGGGACGCGCTGGCGGACCGGGACCATGGTGCCACGGGATATCAGACCCATGCCATCTCGCTGGGCGGGTGGCGGATCGATGCGGCGGAGATGGACCTCGAGCCGATGGTCATCGCGGTGCGGGATTCGACGGGGACGCTCGTCGGCCTGGCCCCCCTGGCGATCTGGACCCAGCGACAATATGGAATCCCCTGGCGAGTCCTGGGCGGTCTCTCCGACACCTGGTCGAGTGCGTGGGACATCCTCGCCGTGCCGGATCGGGAGGAAGAGGTCGGGGCCCTCGTCCTCGAATGTCTGGCTGATCACCGGCACCGGTTTGACCAGTTCAGAGTTCGCCGGGTCCGCGCCGATGCTCGGCTGGCCAGGCTGGCCCAGGCGGCGCCAGCCCCGCTCACCACCTGGCGAACTCCCTCCTCTCCCGTCGGGCACTGGCTGTTCGTGGAACCCGGCTGGACCGGAATCAACGACCGCCTCAGCAAGAGCTACCGTCGCTACGTGCGCCGCTGCCGGGCGAAGGCCTACGAGGAAGGGGGAGCCCAACTGATCCTGACAGGGGTCGCTCCCCATGAGGCCGCCCGGCGGCTGGCCCGGCTTCACGTCGCACGGTGGGGGGCGGACAAGAGTGAGTTTGCCCACCCTGGCCGGGTCGAACGCTTCGGCGACCTGCTGCAAGTCGTCCTGGATCGGGGCCAGGGAGGATACCTGGAGATCCAGGCGAAGAATGGCGAACCGATGGCCGCCCTCATCTTCCTCCGTCTCCGCCACTCCGCCGTGCTCTACCGCTCGGCGTACAACCCGGCATTTGCCGACTTCAGTCCGGGGGTCGTCATGGAAGCGGACGCGCTCGATACCCTGATCCGGATGGGGGTCACCGAGGTGAGCTTTGGCTACGGCAATGACCCGTACAAGCGGCACTGGTCGAACGCGACCAGGGAGGTCTGCACGGTGAGTGCCTGCGCACCAACAGCCCGAACCTGGGGGGCCCGCGCGGCGCTGGCCGCCTTCAGCCGGACCGGCCTGACGGCCCGGCTGCACCGGCCCTGGTCCTACGCGGTGCCCGGCCGACTGATGGGCTATTAGGGACCTGGCGGGACTCAGACGAGCAGCGCGCCGACGCCCACCACTATCACCAGGACGATCGCCACGGTCACTCGGCGCCTCAGCGCCGGCGCCGCCAGGGCGAGCACCATCCCCCCCTTGACCAGGGTATTGGACAGCACGGCGATGACGATCGCGTTCCGCCCCGTCACGAGATCACCACCATCCCGGACAAAGCCGGCCATCGAAAGGGTAATGGCATCCACATCGGTCAACCCCGCCAGCCCGGCCACCGGGTAGAAGCCCTGCCCCGGGAAGTACCGCTCCACCAGCTTGACCACCACCAGCACCGCCGCAAAGAACAGCGCGAACTTGATGGCTGCGGTCAGGCTGAACGGATTGCGAAGCGGGACGGTGCTCGCCACCGCGGGTCCGGTGTGCACCACCTGACTCTCCCGGAGATACCACCCCGCCGCGATCAGACTGACCAGCGCCATGGCCACCATCGGGACCAGCAGCTCGGGCAGCATGGTGGCATGGACCACCGCAACTTCAACCAGGACCCGGACGAACATCACCACCCAGGCCAGCAGGATGCCGGCCGCCAGTACGCTCCCCAGATGCGCCCCGCCATCCTCTTCCCTGCTCTGTCGGGAAAAGGCCAGAGTCACCGCCGTTGAGGAGACCAGCCCTCCGAGCAATCCGGTAAGCGCCGTCCCCCGGCCAGGCCCGAGCAGTCGGACTCCGAGGTAACCCAGCAGGGACAGCCCGGAGATGAACACCACCAGGAGCCAGAGCCGGTTTGGATTGAGCGCGCCGAGCGGGTCGATCGCGTCGTTCGGGAGGAGGGGAAGCACGATGAAGCTGGCGATCAGGAGCTTGAGAATGGCGTACAGATCCTCGGTCCCGATCCGACCGACTGCCCCGTGAATCGGCTGCTTGAATGCCAGGATCGCCGACACCGCAATCCCCAGCACCACCGCGAGCGCGGGATAGCCAAACAGGGTGAGCCCGCCCAGCAGGCAGACCACGATCGCGGCGATCTCGGTGGTCATCCCGCTGGAAGCAAGCCCCTCCCGGACCTGGATGAAGTAGCCCACCACCACGGCGGCGGCGACCGCACTGAAGACCGCGATGAACACCCAGGGAGTTCCCAACTCGCGGGACAGCCAGGCCCCGACCGCCCCGGCCATGGCAAACAGGGCAAAGGTCCGGATCCCCCCCAGGCCCTTGTCGCCCTCGGCCATCTTCCTGAGTTCCCGGTCGAGCCCCACCAGCGCCCCGATGAACAGGGCGATGGCAAAGTCCCGGATCAGCATCGGGGTGGCAGGGTCCATGGCAGAAACCGGGTCGGGATCAGGAGGAAGGAAGTTCGCCGTCAACCATCACGATCGGGTTGCTGGCCGACACCCGCTGGGAAGTGGCCTCCCGCATCAGCCGCCCGAACGCGGTCACCACATCGGGATCGAAGGCCCGGCCGCTCTGGGCCTCGACCCGCTGCAAGGCCTCTTCAGGCGAAAGGGCCGGGACCGCGGGCCACGAGGTACAGAAGGCATCATACACCTCGGCCACCGCAACCACCCGGCTCGCGAAGTGCGGCTCCCGCGGATAGCGCAGCTTGGGGTATCCGGTCCCGTCCATCTTGAGATGGTGCTCGTAGGCCACCACCGCGGCCAGGTCCATGTGCCGGTGCCGGGTGAGCAGCAGTTTGGCGCCCTCCACGGTGTGGGCCTGGATCGCCAGCCGGTCCGCGTCGGTGTACGGGGTGGTCTTGTTGACGAGCTCCTGGGGAAGCTTGAGGTTGCCGATGTCATGCAGCAGGGCCGCCGTCCCGAGCCCCCGGACCTCGCGAGGCGCAAACCCGAGATACTCCGCCATCCCCATCGAGAGGACCGCCACGTTGCAGGCGTGGGTGACCATCAGCTGGTTGAACTGCGCCATGTCCAGCAGCGGGAGCACCAGGCGGCCCTCCTGCCGCATCGCCACCGCCAGCGAGCGAACTACCGCAGTCGCTTCGGCCACCGGAAGCGAGTCCCCATCCCGAACCTGCTCGTGAATCCACTCCATCCCCTCGAGTTCATCGGACAGGTTGTACTCGACCGGGGCCACCCTGGTCGGGGTGTCAAACCCGCCGGTTCCCATCTCCTCGCCGGCCAGTGAGACCGCGCCCCAGCGGATCGATCCTTCGGCCACCGCCCCGGACTGCGAGTCCCCACGCCGGCTCGGCGCGTCACCGGCCAGCGACTTGGCCAGCCGGGAGTGCACCGTTTCCACGAACTCGGCCACCGCCTGCCGGCTCACCGGCGGGGTGAATTCCACCCGCTCCATCCCGATGCTGGTGAGCCGGGCCGCCCATTCCCATCCCTTGAGTTCCCGCAGCACCCGGGGCCCGAACACCACCTCGCCATCGAGGAAGGAGAAGGTGGCGTCCCGGTCGAGTTCCATCAGCCCCTCCAGGGCCGCGTGCGCGGCGTCGATCGCTCGGTCCCGACTCGGGTGCCCCGGGGCATAGAGGGTGT
>CAYINH010000089.1:0-8765 GCA_964364615.1 uncultured Gemmatimonadaceae bacterium | reverse complement strand
GGATCCGCGGAGGGCTGGGAAGACCCTCGTGCCGAGTTGGTTCGCCGACTCCTGGAATACCAGCAGATCAAGGAGGTCGCGCTGTGGATCGGCCGGTCGGTCGATCGCCGGGCCCTCAAGTTCTCCCGTGGGTTCCTGCCTCCGCCACCGGATCTCCCCCCGCTGCCGCTCCAACTCGACCTGCTGGAATTGCTGGCGGCGGTGGAACAGGTCATCTCGGAGATTCTCCATCCGGTACTGCATAGCGTGGTGGCCCGACCGCTGGATGTCGAGGGGGCGACCCTCCGGCTCGAAACGTTGCTGTCGGTCCGGGATCGGCTGACCTGGGCGGAAGCGATCGGGCCCCATCCGACCATCGTTGACATACTGTCCACCCTGATTGCGCTGCTTGAGCTGGCCCGCCGCGGCCGGCTCTCGGTGTCCCAACCCGCTCCCTTTCATCCGCCGGTGATTGCCCGTGAATCCGCTTTCGCAACTGATTGAGGCCGCTCTCTTCGCCTCGGCTCGGCCGCTCACGCTCGAAGAGCTGAGCGTGCTGGAGCCCGACAGCACCCTCGCCGAGGTCCGCGCGGCCCTGGAGGGCCTGCGGGATCATTACGATTTTGACGGCCACGGGGTCGAGGTGGCCGAACTGGCGGGGGGGTGGCAGATCGTGACCCGATCCGGGCTGGCGGAGACACTGGAACGCGCCCGGGTGGTGCAGCGGTCGCCGCGGCTGACCCCGGCGATGCTGGAAACGCTGGCCACCATCGCGTATCGGCAGCCGGTCGCCCGGGCGGAGATTGAGGAGATTCGCGGGGTCCAGGCCAGCGGGGTGCTCCGGTCGCTGCAGGAACGGAATCTGATCGAAGTGGTGGGCCGGAGCGAAGCGCTGGGCCGGCCGCTGCTTTACGGCACGACGGCCCTCTTTCTCGAACTGCTCGGCCTGGCGGATCTCAGCAACCTGCCGAAGGCGGAAGAGTTCAGCATTGCGCTCACCCCTCCGGTGCCTGAAGTGAGTCCTGACCAGGATGCCGCACTCTACGTGGAAGCAGACTCATGACCGAAATGCGAGTGCAACGGGCGTTGGCGCGGGCTGGAGTGGCCTCGCGGCGTGCCTCGGAGGAACTGATCCGGGCCGGCAAGGTACGGGTGGATGGGAAAGTGGTGGCCATCGGGTCGAAGGTGGACCCGGCCCGCCAGAAGCTCACGGTCAATGGACGGGTGGTCAAGCTCAAGGACCGGCGCTGGCTCGCGTTCCACAAGCCGCTCGGCGTGGTCACCACGGCCAGCGACGAGGAAGGTCGCCGGACCGTCTTTGATCTGATTCAAAACCCGGCCGGACTGGCGTACGTAGGGCGATTGGACGTGATGACCACCGGCCTCCTGCTGCTGACCACCGACGGCGACGCGGTCTTCCGGCTGACCCACCCCCGGTATCGGGTGCCGCGCCGGTACACGGCGCTGGTCCATGGCCGACCCACCGCGGAGGTGGAGCAGGCCGTCCTCGGAAAGGTCCTGGTCGATGGTCGCCCGGTGCAGCCGACCCAGGTCCGGGTCCGGGGTGGGCATGGGGGGCGGAGCATCGTGGATCTCACCCTGACCGAAGGGCGTCACCATATCGTCCGGAAGTGGTGCCAGGCCATGGGCCTGAAAGTGGAGCGGCTGGCCCGGATGTCCTATGGTCCGATCCGGCTGGGCGATCTGGCGCCGGGCACTTCGCGCCCGCTGCTCCCTGAGGAGCTCACCGCCCTCTACCAGGCGATCAAGCTCGACCCCGAGGGGGGGGAATGACCACAGCCAAGGTCCCGACCGCCAGCGGTGAGGAAGCCACCCGGATGATCCGCGAAGCGGTGGCCGAAGTCGGCCGCCGGCTGGTGGGACAGGAGCTCATGGTCGAGCGGCTGGTCATCGGGCTGCTCACCGGAGGGCATATCCTCCTCGAGGGGGTGCCGGGGCTGGCCAAGACCCTGGCGGTTCGCACTCTGGCGGAGATCATCCACGCCAGCTTCTCGCGGATCCAGTTTACCCCGGACCTGCTCCCCGCCGATGTCATCGGGACCATGGTCTTCGACATGAAGACCCAGGAGTTCGGGGTCAAGAAGGGCCCGATCTTCGCCCACATCGTCCTGGCCGATGAGATCAATCGCGCCCCGGCCAAAGTCCAGTCCGCGCTGCTCGAGGCGATGCAGGAACGCCAGGTATCGATCAGCGGTACCAGTTACCCCCTCCCATCGCCGTTTCTGGTGCTGGCCACCCAGAATCCGATCGAGAGCGAGGGAACCTATCCCCTGCCGGAAGCGCAGCTTGACCGATTCCTCCTCAAGGTGCGGGTCGACTACCCCAGCCGGCAGGAGGAGAAGGAGATCCTGGTCCGGATGAGTGGCGGGGAGCCGATTCCGGTCGACGCCCTGCTGACGCCTGCCGCGATTCTGCAGGCCCGCCAGGAGGCCAGGGGCGTCCATCTCGATCCCCGGCTGGTGGACTACATTGTCGACCTGGTGCGGGGAACCCGGAGCCCGGCTGCCATCGGGCTGGCTGATCTCGCCCCGCTGGTAGCGTATGGGGCCTCGCCCCGGGCCTCCATTGCCCTGGCGCAGGCGTCTCGGGCCCTGGCCTTTCTCCGAGGGCGTGCCTTCGTCATCCCCGAAGACATCCAGGCCATTGCCCCGGACGTGATGCGCCACCGGATCGTTCTGACCTTCGAAGCCGAGGCCGAGGACGTCACCACCGATCACATCATCGCCAAGGTGGTAGCCGCGGTCCGGACGCCCTGACGGGCACCAGCCGCCATGCCCCCGATCCCTCCGGAGATTCTGCGGCAGGTCCGTCGCCTGGCCCTGAAGACCCGGGGCCTGGTCGACACCCTGCTGGCGGGCGAATACCGCTCGGTGTTTCGGGGACAGGGGATGGAGTTCGCCGAGGTCCGGGCCTACGCCGACGGGGATGACTACCGGGCCATCGACTGGAACGTCTCTGCCCGGCTTGGCGAGCCGTATATCAAGACCTTCACCGAAGAACGGGAAGTCACGTTCTTCCTCGTGGTGGATCGCTCCGCCTCGACCGCGGTCGGTGACCCGGTCGCCAAGGGGGATCGCGAGATCGAAGTCGCCGCCGTGCTGGCCCTGGCCGCGTCCCGGGAAAATGACCGGGTCGGCGCCCTGGCCTTCTCCGACCGCATAGAACACGTGGTGCCTCCGGCCAAGGGCCGGCGTCACGCCCTCCGGGTGATCCGCGACCTGCTGGCGTTTCAGCCCTCGGGGCAGGGCACCGATCTGGTGGCCGCCCTGCATCACACGGCCCGCCTGCTCAAGCACCGCAGTGTGGTGATCATCCTCTCCGACTTCATCGCCCCGGAGTGGGACAAGGCGCTCCGCCAGCTGGCAACCCGGCACGAAGTCTTCGCGATCACGGTGGATGACCCCCGCGACACGAGGCCGGCGCCCTCGGGGTGGCTGACTCTGGCGGATGCCGAATCGGGTCAGCGAGTGCTGGTGGACCTGGGCGACGAGAAGCGGCGGCGGAAGTGGACCGTCGCCGGACAGCGCCGCCAGCTGGCCCGGGCCGATCGCATCCGCTCGGCCGGGGCCTACCATGTGCCGATCGCCACCACCGGAGATTATGCCATCCCGCTCCGGCGGGCCTTCGCCCGGCGCATCCACCGGAGGGGAAGATGATCCTCCTTCTCCTCGCCCTGGCACTGTCCCAGGTCCCGGAGCGACCAACGGTCGGGGACACCGTGTGGATTGAGCGCACGGTCCGACTCCCCGCCGGAGCCACGATCCGCCCCCGCCCGATCGAGTCCTCCGATCTGCTGGACCCGCTCGCGGCGCCAATGGTGGTGCTCCGTGGGGGCGAGGTCGTGCTGCGCTACCCGGTGGTGTTCTGGCGTCCCGGGTCGCATCGGGTGGAACTGCCCGGACCGATCGCGGTCCGGCCGGACGGCTGGTCCGACACCCTGCCGGCGAGCCAGGCCCGGGTGGAGATCGGATCGGTCCTGCCGCGCGGTGAACCGGACTCGATCCCGCCCGAACCGGCGGCAGCCCTGATCGAGCGGCTCGAGCGGAGCCCCCAGCCGGTCCTGCTGCTGCTCCTGGTGGCCGGGCTGGGGCTGCTCCCGCTCCACAAGTGGTGGAGACGCCGGGGATCCCGGGTCGCGAATCCGCCGGGTGATGCTGGGGTGCCGGTGGCGCAACGGTTGGATCGATGGCTCGCGGCGGGAGAGTCCCGCGCGGTCCTCGACGAGTGGCGAGCCCGGATCCGGGCCCTCCCGGACTCGGCGGAACGTGTGGGGTTGCTGGCCCGGCTGGATGCGGCACGATACGGCGAGCGGGATCCGGAAGCGGTGGCCCGGTTGCAACGGGCGGCGCTGGCAATGAGCGGGAGCGATCGGTCATGACCCTGGCCCGCCCCTGGATGCTGCTCCTCCTGCTGGCGATCCCGCTCTGGCTCTGGTTCCGCCGACGGCACCGGGTCGCGGTGGCGATCAGCGACGTGGCGATCCCCGGCCAGGCGGCGACCACCTCCTGGTGGCCCAGGATTCCGCCCGCCCTTCGCGCCGCCACCCTGGTGCTCTGGGCCTTTGCCGCAGCCGGTCCCCAGTTCGGCTCTGGTGAGATGCTGCTGCGCGGTGAGGGGATCGCGATCGTCCTGGCCATCGACGTGTCGAGCAGCATGCTGGCAGAGGACTTCGCCCCGTCCAATCGACTCGAAGTGGCCAAGCGCCAGGCGACCGCGTTTGTCAGAGGCCGCCAGGCCGACCGGATCGGACTGGTGACCTTCGCGGGCGAAGCCCTGACCCAGGTGCCGCTCACCCTCGACTATCGGATGCTGGAACAATCGATCGGCAACCTCCGGGTGGGAGGGCTCGAAGATGGAACGGCGATCGGGACCGGGCTGGCGACGGCACTCAACCGGCTGCGGCGGATTCCCAACCGATCCAAGGTGGTGCTCCTTCTCACCGATGGGGAGAACAACCGGGGAGCGGTCGATCCGCGCACCGCCGCCCGGGCCGCTCAGACGCTCGGGGTACGAGTCTATACCATCGGGGTCGGCACCCAAGGCGAGGCGCGCATTCCGACCGGCCGCGGACTCAGCGGGCTCCGCTACGAAGTGGTCCCGGTCAGAATTGACGAACCGCTCCTGACCGAGATCGCCGAGGGAACGGGCGGTCGCTACTTCCGGGCCACCGATGGGGAGGCGCTGAGCCGGATCTTCAATCAGATCGATGCCCTGGAACGATCGGAGCAATCCCAGCGGATTCAGACCGATGCCGAACAGCAGACCCGTCCGTTTCTGCTCGCCGGCCTGGGCCTGCTGGCGCTGGAACTCCTGCTTGGGGCCACCCTGGTGGTGAGGGTTCCATGAGGTTCGAGTACCCGATCCTGCTGTGGGCCGCGCCGCTGGTGGCACTGCTGCTTGGCCTCTTGGCCCATTGGGCCCGCCGCCGTCGGGTCGCGATGGCGAACTCCTGGTCCGCCGAGCTGGGGGCCCAGGCCGGCCGGGCGGGCCCGCTCGGGGTCACCGCGGTCGTGGTCGCGGGGCTGGTGGCGGCACTGGGGGTGGCCGGTCCGCGCGGGGGTCGGGTGGAGCGGCTGGCCGAGGAGCGGGGCCTCAACGTGCTCCTGGCGATCGACATCAGTCGGTCGATGATGGCGGAGGATGCCGAACCCCATCGCCTCGGTCGCGCCGTGTCGGAGGCGCGGCGCCTGGTGCAGGACCTTCCCGGTGACCGGATCGGGGTCATAGCGTTTGCCGGGCAGAGCTACGTCCTCACCCCACTGACCCTCGATCATTCGGCCGCGGCGATGTATCTCGAGGCCATGGATCCGGACCTGGCCTCAGCGGGCGGGACCGAGATGGAAGGGATGCTCACCCAGGCGGAGCAGTTCCTCGGTCCGTCGCTGGAGGGTGGCGATCGGGTGCTGGTGATCTTCACCGATGGTGAGGCCCACGATTCGATTGATGGTATCCAGGCCGCGGCCCGACAGCTCAGCCGCACCGGCGTCCGGGTGGTGCTGGTTGCGGTCGGCAGCGGGACCCCGACTCGGATTCCCATCAGGGACATGACCGGTCGCCTGATTGACTACAAGCGGGACGATCAGGGCGTGGTGGTGGAGACTCGCCGACGGGATGACCTGATCGCGGTCATAGCCGACGCCCTCGATGCCACGATGGTTCAGGCCGAGGTATCCGACCAGGCGGGAGCGGTGCGGGACGTGCTGACCGCACTATCGCGTCGGCCGATCCGGGAACGGAGGCTGGCGGATCTCGACCCGCTGGCGTGGCTCATGTCACTCCTGGCGATGCTCGCGCTGCTGCTGCAGTCGGTGGGTCGTCGGACCGCGGCGCTGATCGGGATGGGGGGACTGCTCCTCACCGGGTCGCCGCCGGTGGATGCCCAGCGCCAGTCGGCGGGCGGTCGCCGGGCCGGGCAGGGTCGGTCGGCCGAGGCCGAGGCCGCCTTCCGGGCTCAGGCCGCCAGCGGGACGGCGCCGGACACCGCCTGGTACAATGCCGGCACCATCGCGCTGGCCTCAGGCCGGTTGGCTGAGGCGGAGGAGGCGCTGGCGCAGGCCACCGAGACGCTCGATCCGGAGCTGCGGTTCAAGGCGCTCTACAACCTGGGCCTGGTCCAGCTGCTCGCGGCTCGGCGCGACTCCACCGACCGGCCCGAGCGGGAGAAGAATGCCGCGGCACGGTTCCGGGAGGCGCTGCTGCTGAGCCCGGCCTCGCGAGAGGCCAAGTGGAACCTTGAGCTGGCGGCGCCCGACCCGATCCCGCCGACGTCCGGAGGTCAGAACCAGGCCCCCCAGCCCCCGCCAGATCCGTCCGAGGGGCAATCGCCCACTCCGGCGTCCGGTGAACTTTCGGAGGCCCAGGCGGACGCGATCCTGGCCACGGTGGAGCGCGGGGAGTTGGCCACCCGATCGCGGTTGACCCGGCAACAGCAGGTGCGGGCTCCAGCCGGGAAGAAGGACTGGTAGCCGTGCTCCTGCTGCTGGCGGTTCTGGCCGGAACCCAGGGGTTGCAGGCGTCCGCCGAGGTGGATCGCGAGCGACTGGCCGTGGGCGATGCCCTCACCTACACGGTGCGGGTGGTGCTGGCCGGCAAGGCGCCGGTCCGGACCTTCCTGCCAACGTTCAACGGTTTCCTGGTCGTGGGCCGGGCGGAGCGTCGCGACTCGTTGCCGGCGCTCCCGGTCACCCTGGTCATGGAGTTCCAACTCCGGGCGGAGCAAGTCGGACGCTGGATGATCGGTGGGGTCTGGGTCGAGCAGGGCGGGCAGGTGGTGCTGTCCCCGGAGATGCTGGTCGAGGTGACGTCGACCGGGGGCCGGGTGGCGCCGGTACTGTCCCCGCGGGTCGCTGCCGTTCTCGATCGGGCCAGATCCCCGGCGCGGGGCGACGTAGCGGTGAGTCTGCTGGCCTCCGGTGACTCGGTGGTGATCGGCGAACAGCTCGACCTGATCACCGTGGCCTGGTTTCCCCGGCAGCTGTTGTCGCAGTTGCGACGGCCACCGGAGTTGCGTCCGCCGACCATCGCCGGGGTGTTCAATGCGGTGCAGCCTTCGGTGGCGGGGATCGGTGCCAGTCGGCTGGTGGATGGCGTCTGGTACGACCTCTACGTCGCCCACCAGGTGGTGTTCCCGTTGACGGCTGGGCGGATCGACGTTCCCCCGGCTGGCCTCGCTTTCGCCGTTCCTCAGGGGCGGCAGTACTTCAGCGAGGAGAAATCCTACCGGCTCGAGAGCGGCCCGCTGACGATCGCGGTGGTGTCGCCTCCGGAGGGTGGTCTCCTGGGGGGGCCTTCGGCCGTCCGGCTGGCCCTAGGTTACGAACTGACACCGGATCCCGCGGTGGCGGGTGAACCGATCCCCGTGACCCTGGTCCTCAGTGGCATCGGGAACGTCGCCCTGTGGCCTCCTCCGGTGGTCGCTTGGCCCGACGGGGCCCGAGGGTATCCGGACCGCCCCCAGGATCAGATCCGACAGCCAGGCGGAGTCATCCAGGGGGAAAAGCGCTTCCGTTTCACTGTCCTGGCCGATTCCGCAGGGAGTCTGGTCCTCCCCCGGGTCCGCTATCCCTACTACGACCTGGCGGCGGGGCGATGGGACGAAGCGATCGCGGAGCCGATGGTGCTGCCGGTCCAGCCCTCGGATGCCTCGGGGGACCGGCGCGGCACGGTCGCACTGATGGTCCGCGAGCCGTCCGCGTCGGCGGGACTTGCGTTCCCGGGAGGTGCCTGGCCGGTCCTGCTCTTCGTGCTGCCACCGCTCGGCTACTTGCTCCTGACCTTCCGTCGGCGGGCGGGCCGCCGGGCGTCCACCCGGGGAACTGGCGGGTCGGCGCAGCTACGTCTCCGCGGGCTGGTCCACCGACTGGTGCCCGAGGAGCATCGCTGGCGGCCGGACCGGATCGCGGAGACCCTCCGGGAGGTGGGGACCCCCGAAGAGCTGAGTGGCCAGGCGGCCGACTGGTATCTTGATGATTCGACGGGCCGGTATCGGCCCGGGGGCGAATCCGCGGAGGCTGAGATTGAGCGTCGTGCCCGCGACCTCCTGGGTCGGTGGCCGTCCCGATTGCTTCCCCTTCCCCTTCTGCTTCTCGCGTTGCTTTCCTCCCCGACAGGCGCTCTGCTCCAGCCGCCGGAGTCGCCCATCAAGGTCGAGACCTCCAGCGCGATGAACTGGTACAACGTGGGGGCGGAGGCGTTCATGACGCGTCGGGACGCCCAGGCGGCAGCGGCATGGGTGCAGGCGCTTCGGCTGGCCCCGCGGGATCCAG
>CAYINH010000088.1:0-8806 GCA_964364615.1 uncultured Gemmatimonadaceae bacterium | reverse complement strand
AATATCCTCTGCCAGATCTCGAGGTTGAGCAGGGCCCAGAGACGCTCGGCGTGACCACCCTCACCCGCCCGGTGGGCGGTCACCAGGGCGCGCACGGCGCCCGGCTCGAACAGCCCGCGAGCCAGGGCCCGCTCGCCGCTCACGAACTCATCCAACAACCCGCCGTACTCTCCCCGCAGCCACGCCCCGACCGGCACCGGGAAGCCCATCTTCTTGCGGGACAGAATTGCCTCGGGCAGCCGCCCCTTCATGGCCCGCCGGAGCACCGCCTTGGTGGTCAGTCCATCGAGCTTGAGCCGGGCCGGCAGGCGCGCGGCGAATTCGGCCAGCGGATGGTCCAGGAACGGCACCCGCGACTCGATGGATGCGGCCATGCTCATCTGATCCTGCTTCATCAGCAACTCGTGCAGGTATGTCTGAATGTCGGCGTAGAGCAACTGGTCCAGGAGCGGCGCGTGCGGTACCCTAGCCAGGGCCTGATGGAAGGCGGCATAGGGATCCACCGCCGCGAGTTCCTCCCGCACGGCCGGCGCCAGCAGCCGGTCCTGCCACCCCCTGCCGAAGACCGCGAAATTGTCGAAGTAGAGCGCGTCCAGATCCGGGGGCAGCGTCAGGAAGGTCCGCCCCAGCCGGCGCCGCCATTCGCTGGCGTGTGGCAGGAGATGGAGGCCGCCTCGGGCCAAGGCCCTGAGCGGGGCAGGGAAGACCCGGCCGAGCCGGCGGTTCAGCAGGGTCATCCGATAGCGGTTGTATCCTGCGAGGGTTTCGTCGCTGCCTTCGCCGGTCAGCACCACCTTCACGTGCTCCGCGGCCAGGTGTGAGACGAAATTGAGCGCCACGCTGGACGGATGAGCCATCGGTTCATCCTCATGCCAGACCAGCCGCGGCACCGCGTTCCAGAACTGCTCCGGTGTCACGACCACCTCGTGGTGATCGGTGCGATACCGCTCCGCCACCATCCGGGCGTACTCGAGCTCATTCGCCTCCCGCTCGGCGAATGCCACGGAGAAGGTCTTGATCGGGTCGCTCACCAGGGTGCTCATCACTGCGGTGATCGCCGCCGAGTCGATGCCCCCGCTCAGGAACATCCCGAGCGGCACGTCGGCCATCAGCTGGAGTCGCACCGCCTGGGTGAAACGCTCCAGATACTCCGCCACGAGGTCATCGTCCCGGCGCGGGTCCGTGTGCTCCTCACTCCCGCCGCAAGGCAGGTCCCAGTAGCGGGTCAGGGTCACGGCCCCTGCCTGCCAGCGGAGGGTGTGACCCGGGGGCAGGCGACGGACGCCGGCGAAGAGTGTGTCATCGCCTGAGGGTGCATGGTTTGCCAGAAAGTCCGGGAGCATTGCCCGGTTCAAGGCGGGCCGCACCGCGCCGGCTTCCAGGAGTGCCTTGATCTCTGAGGCAAACCACAGCGTGCCGTCTGCATCGTGTACGTAGTAGAGTGGTTTGACTCCGAACCGGTCGCGGGCCAGGAAGAGCTCCTGTCGGGCCCGGTCCCAGATCGCGAACGCGAACATCCCCCGGAGCTGGTGAACGCAGTCTGCCCCGTGGCGTCGGTAGAGGTGCAGGACGGTCTCGGTGTCACAACGGGTGCGATAGCTGACACCCGCCTGCTCCAACTCCGCTTTCAGGGCGGGGTGGTTGTAGACCTCGCCATTGTACACGATGGTGAACCGGCCGTCGGCAGAGGCCATCGGCTGGTGGCCGTGGGCAACGTCAACGATGCTGAGCCGTCGGTGGCCCAGCCCTACCCCAGGCGCCAGGAAGAAGCCGGCATCGTCAGGGCCCCGATGGACAAGGCTGTCCCTCATCCGGATCAGGGTGGACTCGTTCACCCGCCAGCCGGCCTCGGCCGAAGCTACGATGCCACAGATTCCGCACATGGGCTGTGTCCGTCCTTAGTCCAGGGACAGGGACAAATCGTGGTCCCGGAAGGTGGTCACCCCGTCGTCTCCAATCTCCAGGCGGGCCGGCGGGTGGTCGCCTTGCCAGAGCCATGCCAACCCTCCTGCGGACTTGTCCCTGGTCACGGTACCGTCGGGTGTGACAGTCAGCAGGGTCGCTACCCCATGCAGTCCATCCGCTGCAGCCAGCTGCCGCACCACGACAGGGGCTTCCGCCGCCGCGCCGTAGGCATGGGACACGAGCCCGGTGAGCAGGGCCACCGGCGGCTGCCCATCCGGTACGATCCGGAGGATCGGGCGGCCATCCACCGCCTGCGCCATGATGATCTCCTGATCGGGCACCGCCTCCAGGCCCAGGTCCAATTGAAAGCGGATACGCGACTCGGCCTGGGCACCCAGCAGGCGGTCTAGCACCAGCCACCCCCGGCCATCCCGAAATATCACTGTCCGGCGGTGAAAAAGCCCGGGCACCGCATCGGTGAACCCGTCGTGCTCCGCCTCGAACGCCGCCCATCCGTCACCCTCCGACCAGTGGCGGATGGTGATCCTGGGCCATCGTCCCCAGCGGAACTGGCCGGTTGGTGTGGCCGAGCCGGTGCCGTCGGCCAGTGAGAGGGTGCTATGCGCGGCCGTCTCCCGAAACCGGTCGCGCCAGGTGCCCACGTAGGCCCCGGTGCCGGGGTCCACGATCACCGGTCGTCCGCCGACTGTGAGGTCCAGTGCCAGCGCATCGGCATGCGAGTGACCTCCGGCCAGGGCGCCGTGTGGCCCGGCGTCTATGAGCAGTGACCCATCCGTGCCCCGTAGCAGGTACCAGCCGCCGTCGACCAAGGCCAAGCTCTGCGGCGGTGGCAAGACCGAAAACTCCCTGGCGAGATCGTGCCAGCGCTGCCGGCCCACCAGCCAGGCGGTGGCGGCGGGAGGCTGGTCGAAGCGGCAAGACTCGGACCGGTGGAGGACGGCGGTACCGAGCGCCACCGTAGCTCGGAAATCGGTCCGAACTGGCGCCAACGGGAGGAGGCGCCCGCCGTCATCATCGCCGATCAGCGGCAGGGTGCCATCCGGGCGCAGGAGTTCGGCGACCACCGCCACCGCATCTGCGATCCGCTCTTCGGCCCCCGCTGGTACCGGCAGTCCCGACCCGCGGGCCAGCAGCAGCCCGTGCAGGTAGAAATCGGCGGTGTAGGCCTGGTACCAGCTGGCCTGCTCAAAATAGCTGCCATCGGGCCGGACCTGGATCGGGAGCTGGTCCATGAGGATACGCCAGCCGACCGCCCGCCACCGCCCCGCCTGCGGGAGGGCTGGCCACGAGGCGCCGAGGTAGAGCAGGCCGAGAGCTTCGCCGGTCAGGTGGGTGTTGGGACTGAACCAGGTGGAGAGATGACGTTCGATCTGGACTCCCTGCTGGACCAGTGCATCGAGCAACCGGCCGTGAAGATCTCTGGTGTTCGGCAGCGCCGTACCGGTCAGGTGCAGGGTCCAGGTCCATGCCATGGTGCGGAACGCGAGTTCGAGGCTGCTGACCCAGTTGATTCCCTGCCGGGGGGGATTGGCATCGAGCCATCCGTCGAAGGTCGTGGCGATGTGCTCCAGGTAACGCGGATCGTCAGTGAGCCGCCAAGCCTGCGCCAGCGTCACCAGCCATTGGTGACGGTTCAATTCCCAGATGATCTTGTGGTCGCCAACGACATGCTCATCGAGGTAGGGCACCCGGCTCCAGTGTCCCCCTGGTGCTCGACGATTGCGAGTCGGGTCCAGGTGCCAGTCCACCGGGTCGCCGAAGTCAAGGTCGCGCAGCCCGAGCAGGTGCAACCGGCCGGCCAGTGCGGCATCGGCGTGCTCAATGATCGCCGCGCGCTCCGCTGGCCGCTGGCCGTAGACAGCCTTGACATCCGCTGGCGACAGTTGCGGGAAAGGAAGTGTGGGCTGGAGGCCGATGTCGGCCGGGGCGCGGGCCGACGGGCTGATCCCGGTACGCTCCAGCAGGATCCAGAGCGCTTGTCGGCTGCGGTCAAGCAGTTCCGGTACACTTCGCTTCTGGAGGCCCCTCATGCCCGCCGCTTCGATTCATCCACTAGCCCGCGGTAGAGGTCTACCCACTGTCTCTCCACTGCAGACCAGCTATACCTTTGCAGTGCTTCGGCCCGTGCGGCCGACGCGAGCCGCACTGCGAGGGCAGGGTCGTCCAGCAGGCGCAATGCCTCCCGGGCCACCGCCTCGTCGTCATTCCGATCCACCAGGAGGCCGTTTTCGCCGTGGCGGACGACCCATGGGATCCCTCCCGCGCTGGTGGAGACCACCGGGATCCCGGCGGCGAATGCCTCGAGGATCGAGGTCGGCATGTTGTCGATATCCGGAGTGTTCAGGTAGAGGTCCGCAGCGGCGTAGAACTCGCCCATTCGCTCCGGTGCCACTGCTCCAGCGAAGGTCACAGCCCTGAGGCCCAGTTCGGCCACCTCCCGCACCAGTGCGTCGCGCAAAGACCCCTGGCCCACCAGCACGAGTTCCGCTTCGGGTACCCGGGCCTGGATGTGGGCGAAGGCCCGGAGCACGCAGAAAATGTTGTAGAGCGGCTCGAAGTTCCGGTTGCAGAGGAATCGGGGGCGCAGCGGGATGCGTTCCCGGAACGGTATCCGGTCGGAATCCGCGAAGTTGGGAATGGCGGTGACCACGAGGCCACGACGACCGAACACCTCAACCAGGTACCCACTGGGAACCACGATGCGGTGGGCCAGTCGCATGACCGGCAGGGCGGTGCGGTGCCAGCGTCGCAGATGGTCCTCCGCTTCCCCGCTGCGGTAGTTCAGCACCACGCGGCGTCCCAACAGTCGTCCAAGGACGATGGCGGGGGCTGGCGCCAGGAGAAACGACCAGTAGCTGGCGCTGAACGCGTGAACAACCTGGGTGCGCGGCAACCGCCAGAGAAGCGTCGCGACGTAGGCCACCGAAGTCACCAGGGTGCGCAGGTACTTGACCCGTTGCAGGGCGCGGAGCGGCCCGGGCAGCCTCGGATTAACCGGCAGGAAGTCGGGCTGGAGGGCGGGGGAGGCCTGGAACCGCTCCAACAGGCGGCTGGCCTGGACCGCCTGGCCGCCGAGGATGTCCAATGACGGCCCGACCAAGGTCACCCGGATCGGCCTTCTCCCAGTTGGAACCTCGCCCTTCCGGAGGCTAGTCACCCGCCACCAGCACAGCAGCTGCCGCGAGGGCGTGGGCCGATCTCTGGAGGACGTTTGGGGCATTGACGGCGAGTCCGGCGTGCGCCAGGCTGACGGGACGGGACGAACTCCTTCGTGCACTCCTGTGTGGTCCGGACACGCATTGTCGTCTGGTCACGACCCAACTCTCAAACCGATCTGGAACACCTCGACCGTGGCCCACCTGTCCAGGCGCCGGATGGACCGCAACAGCGCCCGATCGAATATTCTCGAGAGACGAATGGTGGACTCTGGCAGCCCCATTTTCCCCATGATGACAGTTCCGGGCAGCAGGAACCGCCGCCGTGGACCAGAGGTGAAACCGTCCCGAAAGGCCTCCAGTTGCGCGCTGGACAGCGGATACTCGAAGGGACTGATGTCCTCGCTGCGGTTGGGAAACACCCGCCGGAGGAGCACATAGAGCCATGTGTCGCGCACCGGTTCCACGAAGACGGCGAATCCACCGGGGCGTAGCACACGCTTCACCTCCGCAGCCGCCTGCGGGAGATCAAGATGATGGAGGATCGCGGCGCCGAAGACTACGTCCACCGACGAGTCCGGGATGGGCATGTGGTGCCCGGAAGCGAGGACGTAGTCAGTGTCCGAATCGAGGTGATGCGCGGCAAGTCGTTTTCGGGTCACCTCCAGCAGATGTGGCGAGATGTCGAGGGCGACGACCTTGGCCCCCTTGGCCCTCAAGGCAACCGAGCTGCTGCCGCCGCCGCACCCGAAATCAAGCACTGTGAGACCCTGAAGATTCCCCAAGAGGGCGAAGGCGTACTCCAGGCTGTAGGGAGTGTCGGCGGGTGGGTTGAGGTAGCGAGTAACATCGTACTCCTTGAGCAGGAGGCCAGCAGCTTCCACCTCCCGCGCCTCCACGGCGCTCCGGTCCACCTCCGCCGTTTCCCAAGCCGCCCGGTCGAGTCGCCTCGCCCCTGGGAGATCACTTTCCGGTGTCATCACGGGCCCTCCTGCCGGTAGTTGGTCCGATTGGTGCCCGATGACCAGTGTGGGGACAGCCAGCGAGAGTAAGGTCTTGCCAAGTTCATTGGTTCCATACGTTCCAGCGCCGGCATGCTCCATTCCAACTGGCCATCACGATCGCCCCCTGCATTGCTACGACCCACCCGAGTGCGCTTCTGGCTCGCCGGCCGGCCGCACCTGGAAGTACCCCCACCATCAGGACTGCGACGATCCCGGTGCCCAACCAAACAGACCCGAGGACGACGGACTTGGCGAAGGTGGCCCCCGTAACCCCAACCAGGCAGGTGAGAATCGCGAATGGGGTCGCCAGGCGCAGCAGCTTGTGGCAGACGAACTGTAGCCAGACTGGATTGCGCAAGGGCCGAAGCGCTGCGGGCATCCAGGCCACCAACTGAAGGTTGCCGGTCAATGTCCGGACCTTGCGCTGGTACTCCTGTGCCGCCGTAGTGGTGCGGATATCCGAAGCCACCGCCCGGGGCTCGAACCCCACCCGGTGCCCGGCCAGCACCAGCCGCATCGGGATCCACAGGTCATCGAGGATGAGCCCGGGCGGCAGCGGTGCCCAGAGCGTCCGCCGCATGGCATAAACGGCCCCGGTCACCCCGATCGTGGAGTGGACGCGGGCCTCCGCGGCCCGCAGCCGCTTCTCCAGCCGCCAGTACCATACGATAGGTGACACGGAACCGGCCTTGTTGCCCAGCTCGAGCGCGCCCGAGATCGCCCCGAATCGTGGGTCGCCCAGAGCTTCCACCAGCCAGGGGATCGCGTCCGGCGCAAACCGCTGGGCGGTGTCGGCAAAGACCACGAGATCGCCGGTGGCCGCAGCGACGCCGGCATTGAGAGCCGTGGCCTTGCCGGGTTCGTCTCCATTCGACACCACGGCCAGCCGGCCCGGGGCAGGGGAGAGGTCCTCGAAGTGGTAGGGTGCCGGGTCGCCGTCCACCGCCACGATCAGCTCCAGGCGGTCGGCTGGCCAGCTTCCACTGACGAGGTCCTCCAGCCGGGCCCGAACCGCCGCGGGCGGTTCACGGGTGGCAATCACCACCGAGACGATGCTGGTCGGTGCCCCGGGCGGAACCACGGCAACCGGCCGCCTCTCGCCCAGCCCGATCATGAGCCAGGGATAGCCGATCCAGGCCACCACCGGGATGGCGGCCCCGACTGCCGCAAGGACCAGCCAGCCGGTCATCGGCTGTGGGCGCCCAGCCAGAGGTGGAGGACCAGCAGCCGCCAGATCTGGGTGCTGTGGTCGCGCCGGCCCCGGTGGTGCTCATCCAGTATCCGGTGGGTCGCGGCCCGGTCGCACCAGGCATAGATCGGTGAGTCGGCGGCGCGCAGCGCGGCCACCCGGTGCCGCAATGGGCCCCGCAGCCAGTCGACGATCGGCACCCCGAACCCCTGCTTCGGTTTCTCCAGCACCGTGGCCGGCACCAGCGGCCTGATCGCCTCGCGGAAGATCCATTTCCCGACCCCATCGCGGAACTTGAGCCGGGTCGGGAGCGACAGCGCAAACTCGGCGAAGGGATGGTCGAGCAGCGGCACCCGGGCCTCGAGCGAGACCCGCATGCTCATCCGGTCCACCTTGGTCAGGATGTCGCCCGGCAGGTAGCTCAGCACGTCCACCAGGGCCATTCGGGCCGAGAGGTCCCGGCCGGCGGTCGTTTCAAAGACGGTGGCCAGGAGGTGCTCCAGGCGGGCCTCCTCGCCCGCCAGCTCGGCGCGGACCACGCCCCCCTCTTCGATCAGCGCCGGGAGCCCCACCGTGGATGCGTAGCGGCCGATCGACCCCCGCCCCTGGTTCAGGAGGTACTGCCGGCCCCGCGCTCCGTACGGCAGGTGGCGGCCCAGCCATCCCATGGCGCCCCGCAGCAGCGGGTTGGTGACCCCGCCGTCGCGCACTTCCTGGTACCGGGTGTAGCCACCGAACAGTTCGTCGCCGCCATCGCCGGACAGGGCGACGGTGACCTGTTCCCGAGCCAGCCTGGACACTAGCCAGGTGGGCAGGGCGCTCGAGTCGGCAAACGGCTCGTCAAACCCCAGCACCAGCTCCTCGACAAGGCCATCGATGTCCGGTGTGAGCACCCGCTCGGTGTGGTCGGTGCCGAGCGCCGCCGCCACCCGGGCCGCGTGGGGGGCCTCGTTGAAGGCCGCCTCGCCGAACCCGATCGAGAAGGTCCGGACCCGGCCGGCGGCCAGGCGAGTCATCTGGGCCACGACGGCCGAGGAATCCACTCCACCGCTCAGGAAGGCGCCGAGCGGCACGTCGGACTCCAGGTGACACCGGACCGCATCCTCCAGCAGGCGGGCGATCTCTTCCCGAGCCTCCCCCTCGGAAATGGTTGCCCGTTCGGGCACCAGCGGCGACCACCACTCCCGCTCGACCAGTTCCTGGCCGGGGGACCAGGTCGCGAGGTGCCCCGGGGCCAACTTGCGGACCCCCTGCCAGATGCAGAGCGGATCCGGCATGTAGCCCAGCGCCAGGTAGCGGAGCAACCCAGTGGCATCCGGGGTGGTGGGGAACTCCGGGAGCAGCTGGAGGCTCTTCAGTTCCGAGGCAAAGGCCACCCCGCCCGGCTGCGGCCAGAGGTACAGCGGCTTGATTCCGAACCGGTCCCGGGCCAGGAGCAGGCGCTGGCGGGGGCGGTCCCAGAGGGCGAAGGCGAACATGCCCCGCAGGTGCTCAAGGACGCCATCGCCCCACTGTTCGTAGCCGTGGACGAT
>CAYINH010000087.1:3839-8811 GCA_964364615.1 uncultured Gemmatimonadaceae bacterium | reverse complement strand
GGCACCCTCGCCCGGGGCGATCCGGGGGCGGTCCGGGATGGCTCCTCGCGACTGGCGGTGGAGGGCGCCTTCGAGGGGCTCGACCCCGAGCTGGCCGCCCGGATGGACCAGCACGGACTCTCGGCTGAGGGAGAGGCACTCGTGCTCCGGCGCGAGGTTTCCGCTGAGGGGCGGAGTCGGGGTTGGGTCAACGGCAGCCCGGTCACCATGGCAACCCTGGCCTCGCTGGGCGAGTTGCTGGTGGACCTGCACGGCCAGCATGAGACCCGCACCCTGCTGCAGCCCGACCGGCAACGGGAGGTGCTCGATACCTTCGGAGATGCCCTGCCCGAGGCGGAGGGGGTCGCGAACCGCGCGGCGGAGGTAGCCAGTCTGGAGCGGGAGGAAGCCGAGTTGCTGGCGCGCCGGGACGGGGTCAGGCGCCGGGCCGATTATCTCCATCACCTTGTCGAGGAGATCGAAGCGGCCAAACTGGTGCCGGGCGAAGATGGGTCGCTGGATGTCGAGGCCCGGCGACTCTCCCAAGCCGGCACCCTGAGTGACCTGGCTCGGCGAATTGCCGACTTGATCGAGGGCGAAGATGGGGCGGCGCTCTCGGCGATGGCGGCGGCGGATCGTGCGCTCGCCACCTTGGAGCGCGCCGACCCGAGCGTTGCGCCCTGGCACGAACTGCTGGATCCCGCCTTTGCCCAGCTCCAGGAACTTGCCCGGGTGGCCACCGGTTATGCGGCGGACTTGGAGGAGGATCCCGGCCGCCTGGCCGAGATCGAGCGCCGCCGGGACCTGATCTATCGACTCAAGCAGAAATACGGCGAGACGATCGAAGCGGTGCTGGCCACCGGTCGTGACGCGGCCTCGGAGCTGGATCTGCTCGATACCGCCGAACTCGATCTCCGGCAGATGGCCCGGCGGCGGGAGGCGGCTGAAGCCGCGCTGCGGGCCGGAGCCACGGCCTTGAGTGCCAAGCGGGCGGCCGCCGCCGGCCGACTCGGTCGAAGCGTGACTCGCCTGCTGGCGTCACTGGGCATGCCGGATGGCCAGGTGGCGGTCGCCCTCACTCCCCGAGAACCCCCAACGGCCCAGGGAGGCGAGACGGTGGAATTCACCGCCCAGCTGAATCGGGGACTGGAAGCTCGGCCCTTGGGGCGCAGCGCCTCGGGCGGCGAACTGTCCCGCATCATGCTGGCGGTCAAGACGGTTCTGGGCCGTCACGATCTGATCCCCACCCAGATCTTCGATGAAGTGGACCAGGGTGTTGGGGGAGAGGTGGGGTCGAGGGTGGCCGATCTTCTGGCGGAGGTGGCCGAGCGCCGGCAGGTTCTCGTCATCACCCATCTCGCGCCGATCGCGGCCAGAGCGGATCGACACATTGTGATCTCCAAGCAGGCCCGTCGCGGGGTGGCGACCAGCGATCTGCAAGTGCTCCATGGGGAGGACCGGGTCGGGGAACTGGCCCGGATGCTGGGAGACGCCGAGGCCGAAACGGCCCGTCGTCACGCGGTGACGCTGCTGGCCGGGTCGACCGGGGCCGGTCAGGGGAAGCGGAAGTAGAGCCGGATCCAGGTCTGCACGGCGGTCTCCGCCAGGGTTCGCCCCCCGGAGCCATTCACCACCCGTCGGACGGCCACCCCCCCATCGAGCGGGAGCTTGGTCACCCCATTCACCGTCTTGAGCGGAGACGCGACCGAGAGCATGGCCATCGCCGTGGTCCAGTAGCGCGCCGACTCTTCGGCTAGCAGCCCGGGGGGAGCCCCGGGAATCTCCTCCTGCCCGGCCAGGAGGGTGACCGCGTCCTCACCCTTCCGCTGGTGCGACAGTCCGAAGACGAGGCCGAACCCCGGGCCGAGGCGGATGAAGGGAGCCACGCTGAGGGTGATCACGTCGCCCGGATTACGGGTCACGGCGGCCAGAGTGCCCGCGTACGGCATCACTTCCGCCGGTCGAGCGATCCGCCGGTTCAGGTCGAAGGCCATCTGGAGATTGTAGCTCGCCTGGAAGCGGGCGCCGAACCATCCCGCGCCGGCATCGGCGGTGAGTCCGAGTTCCACATCGGGCTGGCGGTCCCCGGTGCCGAGGTCGAAGAACCGGGAAGGGCTGTCGAGCTGGCTGGTCGGCAATCGCACCGTGGCCTGGCCGACCAGGTCGAGACCGGTGCCCCGAGCCGTCATGCCGGTTACCAGCGCCACCGCGGCGCCCAGCTCAATGTCCCCGAGCGCGACGATTGTCGGTGCCGCGAAGCTCCCGGCCACCCGGCCTTCCGGATCGGTGGCGAACTGCTTGAACCCCGCGTCATCGAGGGGAGCGCCCGGAAGCGCCGGGGCTTCGCTGAAATTGTCAATATTCAGGCCGCGCAGGATGGTCTGGAGGTCAGTGATCCTGCCGAGCAGGGCCGCGCCCTCGGCGCTGGTCTTGGTCGGGAGAAATGGCGAGGCCGTCCCGGGCCCGAGCAGCAGGCTGAACAGATTGCCCCGCAGGGACCGGCCGGCCGCCAGGGTCTGTTCCGCCAGCGTCTTCTGGCCTGGATTGCCGTCGTAGTCCCCCCGTGTCAGGGCGGTATCGAGGCCGGCGAGTGCTCGATCGAACGATCCAAAGAAGAGGGCATCCGTCGACAGCCCGAACCCATCCCCGAAAACGGGGTCTGCTGGATTGAACCCGGCTCGGGCTCCCTCTGCGCTCTGGGCAATCGAGGACCGGACCACGACCCGGGTGATCGGGATCAGACCGGTCAGGGTGATGCGCGAGGTCAGGCCGTAGGCGAGCCCGATCCCGCCGGTGCCCACGGTCACCTGGTGCCGCGCCGTGGTGCTTCCCAGGTGGAGTCGGGCTCCGGGCAGGCCGGTAATCTGTCGCAGGAGGTCATCGACGGGTTGCAGGGCTGACCAGAAGGCACTGCCCAGGCTATCCTGGACGAAATCCTG
This sequence comes from uncultured Gemmatimonadaceae bacterium, assembly GCA_964364615.1. Lineage (GTDB taxonomy): Bacteria > Gemmatimonadota > Gemmatimonadetes > Gemmatimonadales > GWC2-71-9 > SZUA-320. Next base: position 5,893 of record CAYINH010000087.1, on the reverse strand, counting down.
GGCCAGCGGCTGCCGCTGACCGGCCAGCCAGCGGGATTCCGCGGTGACGAAGCTGCCGGCCAGGGTGAACCGGGCCAGCCTCTTGGGAACCGTGAGTGGTGGCAGCTGCCCTGCGGCCGGAATGGCGATGAGGAGCAGCCCGGCGGCGAGAGCGAGCAGAGAGAGTCGTCGCATGCGGTCCCAAGTCTAGTGTGATCCCGGCGGGGAGCCAATTGCCTTGCGCGCATGACAGGCCCATGGGCTGCTGGTAGATTGGGCGCTTCACCACCTTGGGAAGCCCGCATGGCCAGCTGTTCGGTCATCATCATCAGTCTGAACGAGGAAGCCCGGATCGGTCGCTGCCTGGACTCCGTCGCCTGGGCGGACCAGATCGTGGTGGTCGATTCGGGCAGTACCGACGGGACGGTGAAGATCTGTCAGGCGGCCGGGGCCGAGGTGCATCACCGGGACTGGCCCGGGTACGGTCCCCAGAAGAACCGCGCCCTCGAGTTCGCGACCGGAGAGTGGGTGCTCTCGCTCGATGCCGATGAATACCTCTCGCCGGAGCTGACCATCGAGATCCGGAACCGGCTCGTCGATCCGGGCGGGTGCAACGCGTTCCGGCTGCCTCGACTCTCCACCTTCTGCGGCCGCGCCATGCGCCACTCCGGCTGGTGGCCCGATCCCGTGCTCCGGCTGTTCCGGCGGGGCCGGGCCCGTTTCTCCGATGACCTGGTGCACGAGCGGGTGCTGGCCGATGAGCCCGTCACCACCCTCCGGGGCGTCCTGCACCATGAGTCGGTGCGGACCCTCGATGAGGCCCGGGCCAAGGTGGACGCCTACTCGACCGCAGGGGCGGAGGCGCTGCATGCCAAGGGGCGTCGTGGCTCCCTCTTGGCGGCGGTGACCCGGGGAGGATGGAGCTTCGTTCGGACTTTCGTCCTCCAGGCGGGATTCCTTGACGGCAGGATGGGTTTCCATCTCGCGGTCGCCAACGCCCAGGGCTCCTACTGTCGTCACAGCAAGCTCGCCAGGCTGGGCTCCCGGCAGTAGATGAAGCTGGCGGTCCAGGTCCCGACCTGCAACCGGCCGCGGGCCCTCCGTGCGGTGCTGGAGGCCTATGCGCGACAGTCCGACCTCGATTTCGAAATGGTCATCGCCGATGATGGCTCCGGTCCCGAGACCCGCGAGACAATTCATCGGTTTCAGGAAGCAGCCCCCTTTCCGGTCCAGCATATCTGGCAGGAGGATCAGGGATTCCGGCTGGCCGGCATCCGCAATCGGGCGATCGCGGCCACCGGGGCGGACTACCTGGTGCTGACCGATGGCGATTGTCTCCCGCTCCGCCATCATGTGGCCCGCCATCGGGCGCTGGCCGAACCCGGGTGGTTCGTCTCCGGCAGCCGGGTCTATCTCGATCAGGCCCTGACCGACTTGGTGGAAGCCGGGGCCACAGGCCCGGAGGAGTGGAGTTGGAGCGACTGGCTGCGCCACCGGGTTGGAGGCGCGGTGAACCGGGTCAGCCCTCTCCTGTCCCTGCCCCTGTCCGCGGCCTGGCGCCGGTGGCAGCCCGATCGGTGGCAGGGGGTCACCACCGCAAACTTTGCGGCCTGGCGGACCGACCTGATCGCGGTCAACGGGTTCGATGAGAGTTTCGAAGGATGGGGTTTCGAGGACACCGACCTGACGATTCGGTTGACCAGGGCGGGAGTGCGCCAGAAGACCGGGCGCTACGCCGTCTCGGTCCTCCACCTCTGGCACCCCCCGGCCAGTCGGGCGACGGTGGAGAGCAATCAGGCGCTGCTGGCGGACCTCCAGACCAGTGACCGGATCCGGGCCCGTCGAGGTCTTGCCGAGGGGCCGGTGCGGTAGCCCACCGGCTTGGAGGGGGGGCAATCCGGTGGTATCCTCACCGGGCAGGCTCGGGTGGCGGAACCGGCAGACGCATCGGACTTAAAATCCGAAGGGGGCAACCCCGTGTGGGTTCGAATCCCACCCCCTGCACCTGGCCCCCCTGAGCGTGCCCCCGGCGCCCCCCCGCTGGAGTTTGTGGGGGGGGCCCCCCCCAGGCCAGA
>CAYINH010000087.1:0-3829 GCA_964364615.1 uncultured Gemmatimonadaceae bacterium | reverse complement strand
CCCGTCCGACCCCACGATGATGTAGGTGAGGGTGCCTCCCACCAGGAAGAAGGGCGCCTTGGTCCCAAGATGTTGGACCAGCTTCGCCATCAAGTCGGGGTCCGTACTCGAGATGGTGATCCCGATCATGTAGGCCCCGCTGCCCAGGCCGACGTTCTCGTAGTCCAGGGTGTAGTACCCCTTGTCGAACGAGAACCCGCCCGGCAGCAGCGGGACCAGCGGCGGGGGGACCACGCCCGGCGACCCGTCCGCAGGCCACTGGTCGGCATCGGCGTGATAGTTGTAGGCCGCCAGGGTGATCGACCGGATGTCCCCGGTGACCTCGGCCGCCCGGGCGGTATTCCGGAGATCGATGAACCGCAGCAGGCTGATCCCGGCCAGGATGCCGAGGATGAGGATCACGAGGATCAGCTCCACCATGGTGAACCCGCGGCGGTTCATCGATTCCCCCGGGTGGTCACCGTCGAGAGACTGCGACCCAGGAAGTCGGCAGTCGGGTCCGTCGAGCGGAGAATGAGCTCCCCGGTGCCGAACGGGGCAGCCACCAGGAAGCTCGAATCGCTCAGTCGCTGATAGCGCAGATTGAGCACCCGCGACCCGGTAGCCTTGAGATCTTCCGGCAAACGGCCCGAGGCGGCGGCGACGCTCCGGATCCGCCCCGCTTCGCGGACCAGCATCATCCGGACCGAGGCCTCCTGCACCTGGAGGCTCTCCGGGGGTGGAGGAGGCGTCAGGAACCAGGCTGGCCGGGCGATCAGCAGATACAGGCCGAACCCCACCACCAGTGCCGCGGTCAGCAGGCCGATGCGCCGACCCCACGGCCCACGGCCCCGCCCGGTCCGTTCGCTCCGCCGCTCGGCGTCCTCGACCGCGGCCACCGCGGCGTCGTACAGGGCCTGCTTCTGACCTGGGGGAGGGGGTCCACCCTGTGGCTCGGTCATCCGTCACCCTCGTTGAGATCATGCTCGGTGGTCATGGCTAGGCTCCAAAGGTGCGGGCCACGGCGCGTTCGATCTGGCCGGGGAACTCCCTCACGTTGATCGGTTTGGTAATGTAGTCATCGAACCCGGCCTCCAGTGCCCGCTCTCGATCTCCATCCATCGCATGGGCCGTCAGCGCGATGACGGGAATCTGCCCTGCCCGGTGGTCCCGAATCACCTGCAGCAGTGCAAACCCGTCCGCCCCCGGAAGCTGAATGTCCATCAGGACCAGATCCGGCGGCTCCGAGGCCAGGATCTGCTCCAGTCCCTCGCCGCTCGGCAACCCGGTCACGGCGTGACCCTGAAGGGTCAGGACCGCACGGAACAACTTCATATTATCCGGACTGTCTTCCACGACCAAGATCCGCGCCACAGCCACCTCTGGAGTTGGGCCACCACAATAAGTATAGTTGGCGCAACCACCTGCAAGAGTCTCGCCCAACCATGATCGTGCGCGGTTCCACGGCAGTTCCCGGTGACAAGAGTCTTACGCACCGCGCCCTCATGCTCAGTGCCATCGCGCGGGGGGAGTCCTCGATCGAGGGTGCCCTGACGTCCCTGGATGCCCGTTCGACCGCCCGGGTGTTGCGGGGCGTGGGGGTGCGCATCAGCCGGCTCCGGTCGGGAGAGAGAATCCAGGTCAAGGCGCCGCGGGCTCTCCATGCCCCCAACCGGGGGCTCGACTGCGGGAACTCCGGGACCACCGCGCGGCTGGGACTTGGCCTTCTGGCTGCCCAACCATTCTCGGCGACGCTGACTGGTGACCGTTCGCTCCGACGGCGCCCGATGCGTCGGGTAGCCGAGCCACTGCGAGCCATGGGGGCCACGATCGCCACTCCCGAGGGGGACGGGCTGCCGGTGAGGATCCAGGGGGGTCACCTCACTCCGATCCGGTGGGAGCTCCCGGTCTCCAGCGCCCAGCTGAAAGGGGCCATTCTGCTTGCCGCCTTGGCCGGGGGAGTGGAAGCCAGCCTCCGCGAGCCGGCGGGTCGTTCGCGCGATCACACCGAGCGGTTGCTCCGGGGGTTCGGCTTCTCCGTCACCGAAGCCGAGGATGGCTGGCTCCACTTCGAGCCGAATGGCGCGCTGGTGCCCTCGGCCTTCCGGATTCCAGGGGACATCAGCTCCGCTGCCTTCCTCCTCGGGGCCGCGGCGCTCGCCGATCGCGGGGAACTGCGCCTCACGGGTGTCGGGGTCAATCCGACCCGCACCGCCGGGCTCGATGTCATGGCCCGGATGGGGACGGCCGTGGTCCGCGACGCCCGGCAGGATTGGGGTGGCGAACCCGTCGCGGACCTGATCGTGGGCCCGGGACGACTCCGGGCCACGGTGGTCCCGGCCGAAGAGATCCCCGGGTTGATCGACGAGATTCCCCTGCTGGCGGTCCTCGCGGCCAGAGCGGAGGGCACCACCGTGTTCCACGAGGTTGGAGAGCTTCGAGTCAAGGAGAGCGATCGTCTGTCTCTGCTCGCCAGAAACCTGACGACCCTTGGGGTCGATGCCAGGGCAGAGGAGAACACCCTGACCGTGACCGGGACCGACCGGCCTCCGCGCGGGCGGGTGGTCACCGAGGGCGACCATCGGATTGCCATGGCCTTCGCGGTGCTGGGGGGCGTCTCCGGGGCTGCGGTCGAGGTCGATGATCTGGCGTGTGCGGACGTGAGCTTCCCCGGTTTCGTCCAGGTGCTGTCCCGGGTCAGGCAGGTGGGCGGATGATCCGGGTGGTGGCGATCGACGGGCCCGCTGCCTCCGGGAAATCGAGTACCGCCTCGCGGGTGGCCCAGGCCTTGGACTTCCTCCACCTGGACAGCGGCGCCCTCTATCGCGGTGTCACCCGGGTGGCCCTCGAGCTGCCGCCGCCGGAGGACCCCGTCGCGGTACTCCGATCGGCGGAGGCCCGAGGGCTGGCCTTTGAGGTTCACCAGGGGCGGGTCCGTCTCTGCCTCGATGGCGCCGACGCCGAGCCCCTGATCCGGTCTCCGGAAGTCACCGCGGCGGTCTCCCACGTTTCGGCGCTGCCGGCGGTTCGGGACTGGGTCAACGCCCGGCTGCGGCAAGCGGCCGGTCTGGGGCGAGCGGTGGTGGTGGACGGACGGGACATCGGGACTGCCGTCTTTCCGGACGCACAGGTGAAGATCTACCTGGTGGCAGAACCGGAGATTCGAGCCCGGCGGCGGCTCCGCCAGCGGGGTCACCAGGTCGACCCGGGGCGGCTCGCCGAAGAGGCCGCCCGGATCGCCACTCGCGACCACGCCGACTCCACCCGGGCGGTGGCCCCCCTGACACCGGCCTCCGATGCGGTGGTAATCGACACCTCGGGCCTGGGATTCGAGGATCAGGTTGCCCGGATCGTGGCGTTGGTCCGAGAATCGCCCTTGCTTGGCGGTGGCCTGGGGGTGTAGTTTTCTCGGCTCCGTTGGACTGTCCAGCGGGGACGAAACCCCTCAACCCGCGCCCCCGGGCACGGCAAGCCGAGCTTCCCGGCCCGGTCGAAACCGAAGGACCCACCCGATGTCCGAACCCCTGTCCGAAATGCTCAAGGCCCCCATCGAAGAGCGCTCCCTCCCCGGCGGTCTCAAGGTCCGTCACGATCTGTACGACGAGTCGTATTCCGACGATGAATACGAGGCCATGCTCGAGATGTACGAGGGCACCCTGGCGGCGATCGTCGAGGGAGAAATTGTCAAATCCACCGTGCTCCGGATCACCGAGTCTGCGGTCATCCTGGACGTCGGTTTCAAGTCGGAAGGGTCGGTGCTGCTGGACGAGTTCCAGGAGCGCCCCGAAGTCGGCGATATGGTCGAGGTCTTCCTCGAGCACCTCGAGGACGCGGAAGGGGCCGTCGTCCT
>CAYINH010000086.1:0-8920 GCA_964364615.1 uncultured Gemmatimonadaceae bacterium | reverse complement strand
CCACCAGGCGGGAGAAGACCCCCAGGGTCCGGGGGCGGATGGCCTTGGGGTAGCCGGTGAGGTCCACCTTCATGTGGTGCTCGTAGGCCACCAGAATCGAACGGTTGGGAATCTCGTCATAGCCCCGGAGCCCGAACAGGGTGAGCCCACCACGCCAGGTATGGGTCTGCAGAATCCGCCATTCGTCTTCGGTCAGCCCGTCGACCTTGTTGAGGATCTCGATTGGCAGCCGGGCCTTGCCGATGTCGTGCAGCAGAGCGGTCAGGCCGAGATCGAACAGCTGGAGTTTGCTGAGCCCGATCTTCCGGCCCAGGGCGACGGCGAAGATCGCCACGTTGACGGAATGGGTGAAGGTGTATTCGTCGTAGTCCCGAAGGGTCGTCAGGCCCACCAGCGAGGTCTCGTTGGTGAGCACCTGGTCCACGATCATCTGGACCGTCCGCTTGACCCGCTTGATATTCGGGGCCCGTCCGAGCCGGACGCTGTTGACCGCCTCCTTGGTGACGGCCACGCCCTGGCTGTAGGTCTGCTTGGCCACTTCCCGGGCCTCGCGCTCGTCCTCGGCGCCGGCGCTGGTGGGCCGGAGCTCGATCGACGTGACCTCAGCCCGTTCGAGGCGCTCCAGGAGCGAATCAAAGCGCAATTCGGGATCCCCATCCCCCGTCAGGGTGATCAGGATGCTGAGGAAGGCCTGCCATTCCCTGCGGGCGATCTCCTCGTGGACCACCATGGTGCCCACGTCAAACGCCCGGAGCAGCCCCTGGATGTGGCTGAAGGAGGCGTAGTTGTCGAGCTCCAGCCGGAGTCGAACCCCATTGACGAACAGAAAGTCCCCGGCCATCCGGATCTCGATCGAGGCCTCCCGAGCGAACAGGGTCCCGGCCCCCTGCTGGAGTTCGTCGAGGGCACGCTGGACCGCCGCGTTCTCCACCGGATAGAGCTTGAGGCTTCGCAGCGCGGCGTAGAGGTTCCCCAGGAACAGCCGGCCCGCGTGCCGGAGGAAGCCCTCGTCGCCACTCTCGCCGGGCGGCCGGAGTTCGTCGGTCATCTGCCCCACTCGCGCAGAACGGACGCGGCGGCGTGGCGGACCGGGAGATCCTTGTCGCGGGCCAGTTCGTCCAGCAGCTCCCGAACCTCGGGGAGCTGGATCCGCCCCAGGGCATACGCCGCACAGGTCCGGATCTCGCTGGAGGACTTGCGGCGGAACAGCCCCTGCCCACCGAGCAGTCCGCGGAGGATCTCGAGGACCTTGGGACCACCAATCTGCGCATAGGCCTCGAAGACCTGACGCCGCTCGCTCCGCTCGAGATCCACCGCGCTCTTGCCGGTCACCGCCGCCTCCAGCCGGCGGATCGCCCCCATATAGCTGCGATTCATCACGATGGCCACCGCCGCCTGCCGTACGCTGCGGTCCTGGTCATCAATCGCCGGCTCCATCGCGGCCAGCGCGCCGGGGGTGGCCAGCACCCCGAGCGCCGCGACCGCCGCCAACCTGACCTCCGAGGTGGAGTGGCGGACCAGATCGCCGAGCCCGGGCACGGCCGACTGCAGCCCCAGTGCGCCGGCCAACGCCACCGCTCCGGGCAAGGCGTCCTCCGGGAGTGTCTTCAGCAGCCGGACCAGCTCGCCGCCGTGGGCCGCGGCCAACTTCGCGGCCGAGGTGCGCACCAGGTCCCGAACGGTGACGGAGGTCAGGCGGGGAGAGTGGGTGAGAATCGCCCCCAGGGCTGGCGCTTCCAGTTCGCGGAGCACCTCCGTCAGCTCTTCAGTCGGGGGCAGGACCGGCGCGGCATCGAGCGCCTCCAGCAGCTGGCCAATCGTGGCCGGCTCGCTGAGTTGGGCCTCGAACACCCGTAGTCCTTCGCATGCCCCAGGATCGTCGTCCCGGAGCTTGTTGCGCAGCCCCCGGACCTCGCGGAGGATCAGGGCCACGGTGCGGAATTCTCCCCGGCCCAGCAGGTGGGGGAAGAGATTGTCCAGGACCGCGACCGCTTCCGCCCGGACCCCATCCTCGCCATGGATCTCGAACACGTCGAACAGCGCGGCCAGGGCCGCTCCCCGGACGTCCCGCTGGTACTCCTCCTCAACCTGGCGGGTTAGCTGAGCAACTTCGGTCTCATCAAGGAAGTAGAGCGTCGCATCCGCTTCATCGAGTTGCACCGTGCCGGCCGGACGAGGGGCGCTCTCAACCTCCCGACGGATCTCGTCCTTGACCTCCGCCGGTTCACCTGGTCCCCCCGCCGCCATCGCCGCGGCCTGCGGGTCGTAGACCCAGGGTTCGGTGATCACCTCGGCGAAGTGGTAGCTCAGATGCTGGAAATCCTGCTCCCAGAGCAGCGTCAGCAGATCGTCGCTCGCGTCCGCCGCCAACAGTCGAGCCCGGGAGACCGTCTGCAGGAAGGTGACAATCTCCCCCTTGACCCCGCGGCGCAGGGTCAGCACCCGCATCCCGTCCTTGTAGAGACCCCACGCGAAGCTGTCCGGCTTGTTGGCTTGCTCATAGACCACCTGACCCTCCCAGACCAGCTGGGTCTCATCCACCATGAGACTCAACTCCTCCAGGACCTCGAACACCGGGACCAGGGCCGCCTGCAGGGTCTCTTCGGCGCGGTGGTACATCGGGTTGTTGGGCAGGTACATCTGAAAGGCGCGCAGGGCGCGGACGACCGCCCGAACCAGTTCCTCGACCTGGGAGGCCGCGAGGAGTTCAGCGTCAATCATGGTCGCTCCCCGGAAAGGCCGGGGCGGCGGCGGGGTCTCGAGGGGGCTTCATGTCCAAATCCAAGGTAATAGCGCAACCAATAGTGGTGCACGAGGTTGCCGGGGATTCTTGCGCTTCGGCTTGTGTTCGGGTAGCTTCTTCGGGTTATCTTCGGCCTCGTTGGAGGGCCATTCATGAACCTGACCAAGCGGCAGAAAGAGATTCTGACCTTCCTTGAGGGGTACATCAAGGAACATGGCATCGCGCCGAGTTTCGAGGAGATCGCCCAGCGGTTTCGCTACCAGTCCCTGGCCACGGTGCACGAGCACCTGACCAACCTGGAGCGCAAGGGGGCCATCCGGCGCTCACACAACGAGAGTCGCTCGGTCCAGGTGCTCCCGCCCCGCGGGACCCACACGGCCAGCGAGATCCCACTGCTCGGGAAGGTCGCCGCGGGGATGCCGATCGAATCGCTGATGCACGAGGAGACGCTCGTGGTGCCGGAGGACATGCTCCCCCGCCGCGGGGGGCCGAGCTACGCCCTCCGGGTTTCCGGCGACTCCATGATCGACGAACAGATCACCGACGGGGACTATGTCGTGGTCCACGGCCGGCAGACCGCGGAGAATGGTGAGATGGTCATCGCCCTGGTCAACGGTTCCGAAGCGACGGTCAAGACCTTCTACCGGGAGGCAGGCGGGTGGATCCGGCTCCAGCCGGCCAACTCGGCCATACCCCCCATGCGTTTCCAGGAACACGAGGTCCTGATCCAGGGCGTGGTGGTCGGGGTCATCCGACGCTACTGAGGTCCCGCTAGCTCCAATTCCCGCAACGGTTTTCAGCTTGTCGACCCCGGTCCGCGCGGCTAGATTTCGGTCGCGATGGATCGGACGGTCCTGCTGCATCTCCACTATGACGGCACCCACTTCGCCGGCTGGCAGCGGCAACCCGAAAGCCGGACGGTCCAGGGTGAGCTGGAAGCCGTGCTCGGCCGGTTGTGCGGCGGACGGGTCCGTGCCCATGCGGCGGGCCGGACCGATGCCGGGGTCCACGCGCTCGGAATGGCCGTGCGCCTCACGGTCCCCGAGCGCTGGACCCCGGCGGCGTTGCAACGCGGGCTGAATGCCCTGCTCCCCGCCGACTGCTGGGTCGAGCGGGCCACCGAGGTGATGGCCGGGTTCCATGCCCGGAAGTCCGCCGAGGGGCGGTGGTACCGCTACCTGATCGGTACCGACCCATCGGCTCGGTCACCGTTCCGGCGCCCCTTCGAGGGGCCCCTCGGGAGGCCCTTGGAGCAGGAGCGGCTGGATCGCGCGGCCGCCTGCCTGGCAGGCACCCACGACTTCCGGGCCCTCGCGGTGCAGACCGGCTCGAAGCTGAACTGCCTCTGCCACATCCGGTCAGCCCGCTGGGCGGCCCGTGAGGATGCAGTGGGGGTGCGATTCGAGATCGCGGCCAACCGGTTCCTGCACCACCTGGTCCGGATCCTGGTCGGCACGATGGTGGATATCGCGAGCGGCCGACGACCGGAGGAGGATCTGCCTCGACTGCTGGCCCAGGAACCCGGGGTGCGATCGAGCCCGCCCGCTCCGGCCGAGGGGTTGTACTTCGTGCGGGCCGACTACTCCAGCCGCTGGTTCCCGGACCAGAGAATCTCATGCGACTAGCCCCCACTCCCCTGCCAACCGCGTTCCTCGCCGGGCTGCTGCTCGCCTGCGCGGGGGACCAGCGAGGCAGCATGGTGGATACCGCCAGTGCCCAGGCGGCGACCCAGTCGCCTGCCGCCACCTCCCAGACGGTGCACGACTCCCGGCGGACCGCCATCGTGGAGGCCGTCCGCCGGGTGTCGCCCAGCGTCGTGTCGATCCACGTCCGGTCCCGGCGCACCGTCCAGCCGGAGACAGGAATGTTCTGGGATTTCTTCTTCGCGCCCTCCGGCCGCGAGGAGCTGGTCGACGGGTTCGGCACCGGTTTCGTGCTCCGGGCGGACGGCATCATCGCGACCAACCAGCATGTGGTGGCCGAGGCTGAACAGGTGACGGTCTCGTTTGTCACCGCCGAGGTCCGGCGGCAGACCGGCCTCAACGAAGGCGACGTGATCATCGGCCTCAATCGAACGCCCGTCCCCTCGGCCGAAGACGCCGCCCGATTGCTGCGATCCATCCGTCCGCGCCAGGCGTTCCGGCTCTATTTCGAGCGGAACGGGCAGACGGGCTACACCGACCTGGCCTTCCCATGACCCTCGACCACTACCAGTCCCCGCTCTCCGTTCGGTACGCCTCACCCGTGATGCAGCGGTTGTGGGGGCCCCGGCACCGGGCAGCGCTTTGGCGCCGGCTCTGGCTGGCCCTGGCCGAAGCGGAGCAGTCCCTCGGTGTCGCGATCCCCGAGGAGGCCCTGCAGCAGATGCGGGCGCACCTGGACGACACCGACCTGAACGTGACCGCTGAATACGAGCGCCGGTTCCGGCACGATGTCATGGCGCACGTGCATGCCTTCGGCGACCAGGCCCCCGCGGCGCGCCCCTTCCTCCATCTCGGGGCCACCAGCGCCTTCATCACCGACAACGCCGACCTGTTGCTGATCCGCGAGTCGTACCGTGTGGTGCTCGGCCGTCTGGTGGCGGTGCTCGACGGTCTGGCTGGCTTCGCCAGAGCCCAGGCCGGAGTCCCGTGCCTGGCGTACACCCACTTTCAGCCGGCGCAATTGACGACCGTGGGCAAGCGAGCCTGCCTGTGGGCCCAGGACTTCGCGCTCGACGCCGAAGACCTGCTTCATCGGATCGGGACCCTCCGGATTCTCGGCTGCAAGGGCACCACCGGGACCCAGGCCTCGTTCCTGGAGCTGTTCGACGGAGCTGAGTCCAAGGTACGGGAGCTCGACCGGCTGGTTTCCGAGCGGCTGGGGGTCCCGGTGGCATTCCCGGTGACCGGCCAGACCTACCCGCGCAAGGTCGACTCCCAGGTGCTCGATACCCTGAGCGGGGTGGCGCAGTCGGCCTCCAAGTTCGGAGTGGACCTGCGACTGCTGCAGCACGAAGGGGAACTCCTGGAGCCGTTCGAGTCCGAACAGATCGGGTCGAGCGCCATGGCCTACAAACGGAACCCGATGCGGGCGGAGCGGATTGGGGCTCTGGCCCGGTTCGTCATCTCGCTGCAGTCGAACGGGGCGCACACTGCAGCCACCCAGTGGCTGGAGCGGACCCTGGACGACAGCGCCAACCGGCGGCTCTCGCTGCCGGAGTCTTTCCTCGCGACAGATGCCATCCTCCTCCTGGTCGAGAACGTGGTGGCCGGCCTCGAAGTCCGCCCGGCCGTGATCGCCCGCCATGTCGAGCAGCAGATGCCCTTCATGGCCACCGAGCGGTGGCTGATGCGCGCGGTCCAGTCCGGCGGCGATCGCCAGGCCCTGCACGAGGTCATCCGGCAGGCCAGCGTGGTAGTCGCGGAGCGGGTCAGTCGCGGGGAGGAAAATGACCTGCTGGACCGACTGGCGGCGGCGCCCGAGTTCCGGGCCCTCCCGGTGGAGGAGCTGCGAGCCGATCTGGAGCCGGTCAAGTACATCGGCCGGGCGGCCACCCAGGTGCCCGAGTTCCTGGACGGCTACCTCGCTCCGCTGGTGGACCGCGCCCGCATGGCCGCCACCGCGGCCGAGCCCGGGGAGATCTTCCTGTGACGACGCTCTCCCTCGACAGCCTGCCGCTGCCGCTCCATCGTCGGGGCAAGGTCCGCGAGGTCTACCAGGTCGACGGCGACCGACTGCTGCTGGTGGCCAGCGACCGGGTCAGCGCCTTTGACGTGGTGATGCGGGAATCCGTCCCGCGGAAGGGGGCCGTGCTGACCCAGATCAGTGCCTTCTGGTTCCAGCGACTGGCCCACCTGGTGCCCCACCACATGGTGACCGCCGACGCCGATCGCATCCTCGCCGAGGTTCCCGCGGTGGCCGGGTTCGAGGACCAGCTGGCCGGGCGCACGATGCTGGTGCGCCGCACCACCCCGATCGCCTTCGAATGCGTGATCCGGGGCTACCTGACCGGGAGCGCCTGGGCCGAGTATCGGGACCAGGGGACGCTGGCCGGCGAGCCCATGCCGGCCGGACTGATCAAGGCCTCGCCACTGCCGACACCCATGTTCTCCCCCGCGACCAAGGCCGAAAGCGGCCACGACGAAAACGTCCCGTACGGCCGCGTGGCCGATGCGCTTGGCGCCGAGCTGACCGCCCGGCTGCGGGACACCAGTCTCGCTCTGTATCAGGCCGGCCAGCACCACGCCGCCCGGTGCGGACTCATCGTAGCGGATACCAAGTTCGAATTCGGACTCGACGCGGACGGCACCCTGCTGCTGATCGACGAAGTGCTCACGCCCGATTCGTCCCGATTCTGGCCGGCAGACCAGTATCAGGCCGGCCGGACCCAGCCCAGCTTCGACAAGCAGCCACTGCGGGACTATCTGACCGGGGTGCGGGCCGCCGGGGGGTGGAATGGCGATCCACCCCCGCCCCCGCTTCCCGACGAGGTGGTGGCGGCGACCAGTGCCCGGTACCTCGAGGTATTCCACCGGCTGACCGGTCGGTCCCTGGAGATCGGCTGATGCGCGTCGCCCCCGAAGGCTGGCCGTTCATTGCGGTCGCGTTTGCGGTGCTGGCCGTGTTGGCCTGGTTCCGGATCTGGCCGGCCGTGGCGGTCTGGCTGCCGATCGCCGTGTGGGTGGTCGCGTTCTTCCGCGATCAGGTGCGTACTCCGCCGCCGGGAGATGGCCTGATCGTGGCACCGGCCGATGGGCGGGTGGTCAGCGTGATCTCGGTGGATGAGCCCACGTTTCTGGGAGCGCCAGCCGTCCGGATCGCGATCTTCATGAACGTCTTCAACGTGCATGTGAATCGGTATCCGTCAGACGGCAGGGTGACTCACCGGCACTACCATCCCGGCCGCTTTCTGAACGCCGCGGTGGACAAGGCGAGCACCGAGAACGAGCAGAGTTCGATCGGCCTGGAGACGACCCGCGGACGGATCCTGATCCGGCAGATCGCGGGCCTGGTCGCCCGCCGGATCATCACCGACCATCCGGTGGGCACCGCGGTGACCCGCGGGCAGCGGCTCGGGCTCATCCGGTTCGGCTCCCGGGTGGATGTCTTCCTGCCGGCCGGCTCGCAGGCTCTGGTCAAAGTCGGAGACGCCACCGTGGCAGGAGAAACCGTGATCGGGAGTTGGCCATGATGGAAGGACGTCATCACCGGATTCGTCAGGTCGTCGTGGTCGCGCCCAGCGCCTTCACGGTGGCCAACCTGTTCTTCGGGTTCTGGGCCATCATCTCCGCGGCCCGGGGGGATTTCAGTGCGGCCGGGTGGTTCATCGTCATCTCCGGCGCCCTCGACATGCTCGATGGTCGCGTCGCCCGGATGTCGGGAACCGGGACCCGTTTCGGCGCGGAACTCGACTCGCTCGTCGACCTGGTGTCGTTCGGGGTCGCCCCAGCCGTGATGATGTACTTCCTGGAATTCGCGACCGCAGGCCGGTTCGCCTGGATCATCTGCTTCCTGTATGTGACCGCCGTCGCCCTTCGGCTGGCCCGATTCAACGTGATGGCCGCGGACGGGGTGCCGGTGCCGGGCTGGTTCACCGGGCTCCCCTCACCCGCGGCCGGGATGACTCTGGCGGTCTACTATCCCTGGAGCCAGACCCGCTGGTATCAGGCCTCGCTCGCGTATCTGGACCTCCAGCATCAGGGCCTGGTGGTCCTCCTGCTGCTGGTCTCCGTCCTGATGATCAGCGGCGTGAGGTACCCGAAGTGGCCCCGGATCGGATTCCGGACGCCCAGGGGCCTGATCGGCCTCGGGGTTCATGCCGGGATCCTGGCCGGCGCGATCTTCTTCAAGGCCGCCTTCCTCTTCCCCTTGGGCCTGCTCTACATCGTGCTCGGCGCGCTGCGCTACGTCGCGCTGGGGATGCTGGATCGCTCGGAACTCGCCCGGTGGCGGCGACCGCCACCACCCTCAGATCAGGAGGAGCCGTCTTGAAGTACCGTATGCACGTCCGGGTCATGCCCCGCTCAGGTCTGCTCGACCCCGCCGGCCAGGCGATCGAACACGCGCTCGAGTCCCTTGGCTTCGGAGGAACCAGCAATGTCCATCTGGGCAAGGCGATTGCCCTGGAAGTCGACGCTCCGTCCTCGGAGGCCGCCACGACGCGGGTCCGGGAGATGTGCCAGCGGCTGCTGGCCA
>CAYINH010000085.1:0-8984 GCA_964364615.1 uncultured Gemmatimonadaceae bacterium | reverse complement strand
CGGTGAATCTCATCCAGGATGACCAGGCGTCCAGTCTGCGACTCCAGGTACTCGGCCGGATCTGCCAACCGAGCCCGATCGGCCGGGGAGTCGAGATCGAGATACCGAACCCGCTCGGCGCCGAGACGCTCTGCCAGGGCGAGCGCCAGAGTGGTCTTCCCGACCTGCCGTGGCCCCGACAGGACGACGACCGGAAAGTGGTCCAGGGCATCCTGAAGGCCAGCCATCGCTGTTCGCTCAATCATACAAGCAATTCTACCATACTATGGCAGAAATACAAGGTTATGACAAGGCCGGGGTGGCAGGGCTCATGCGGGGCAAGAACCGAAACGGCTCACGATCCGGCCCGCAGGATCAGTCCGAACCGGAAGCTCCTCGGCGGGACCCGGTTGCGCACCCGCCCGTAGCCCGAGAATTCCCCCACAGCGGCGTCACCGGTGAGCGAGGTCTGGATCTCGGTGGTCTGGTCCGTTCCCAGGAGATTGAAGGCGTCGGACGTCACCACCAGTTGCGTGCCCCCGACCCGGAAGCCGCGCTCCAGGTGAAGGTCGATGGTCCACCGCGCCGGATAGCGGAGCGTTCCCCGGGGCAACAGGTAGATCCGCTGGCCGGTGGTGGTGCGCACCAGGTCGTCCTCCAGGACCCGCTCGGCGGCGGGGCGGTCGGTGAACTCGGGCCGATCGAATTCCAACAGCAGGCTCGAGAGGGTGAGGTAGGGTGTCAGGAGGTCGCCGCTCGCGTAGCTCACAAACGTCCCGCCGCGAAAGCCCAGGGGCAGGTTCCCGCCGGCCTGGAACTTGACCTCGACCTCGCTCTGGTTGCTCAAGCCCCCGTAGGCGTTGAACTGCTCGTTCAGCCGCACGAAGGGCCCGGCGCCCGACCGGGAGTCGTCGTCGTTTCCGGTCACGCTGTTGAGATTGCCGCGGAGCTTCGTGATCGCGGCCGACCCCGACAGCCACCAGGCTGGGAAGCGGCCGTGGAGTACCAGCTGGAGCTGGCGGAAGTGGCGGCGGGCCTCAGGCGCGGTGGTCAACACCAGATCCGGCTGGTAGGTCAGCTGGTTCAGCTCCGCAGCCGTCATGCCAGGAGGTGGCATGTTCCGGAAGCGCTGCCCGCTCTTGAAGAGGGCCCACTCCCTGATGAGATCCTCGTTCGAGATGGCCAGCCGGGGAAGAAAGAGCTCCTCGCCGCCGAAGAATACCGGCCGGTGAAACCGGTCCAGCACCCGGACGTTCTCGAAGACCGTGTAGTTCGACTCGAGATTGCGATCGACCAGCGCCACCATGTCCCGGTTGCGCCGGTCGACATAGGCGGCCTCGGCCTTCCAATGGCGGCCGAACGCCACCTCGAGGCCCACCACGGCCTGATCGACATAGGGCTGGCGGTACCCTTCCACCCGGCCGACCTCGCTCAGCCGGATGGTCTCCACCGGCTCGAACTGGCCCTGGGCGGCCAGCGCATCGCGCTCTGCGGGAGTGAAACGGGTGGTGGGATCGGGAAAGATCGGACCGGAGTACGCCCACCGCTCCTCGTCGCTGAAGACGCTGGCCCCGTCGGCCCGATCGAACAGCCCGGCAAAGAGGCCCTGGTGATAGCGCCCCCAGTGGGCCTTCAGCACGACGGCTTCCCGGCCGGTCGGATCGAGACTGAGGCCGAGCCTCGGCTCCACCGCGACGTCCCGCACCGCGTCGAAGCGCGGGGCCCCGATGGTGGGGGCCAGGCGGCCGCTCCAGCGTCCCAGCCGGGCGCCCAGGTTCAGGGCGACGAAGCGATTGAGGCTCACGTCATCCTGCAGGTAGAGCGCCGAGTTCTGGAGGCCGGCGTCGAGTTGGACCTCGCCGCCCCAGGTGCTGTTGATCACCCCGCTGAACGGCCAGGTGGTGGTCTGGGACGGCTCGAACACCGGATCGAACTGCCGATCGCCGGGACGCCAGGTCAGGCCGCCGTTTCTCCGGCGCTCCGCCAGCCACGACCCCACGGTGTGCTCGCCGCCCAGCTTGAGCCGGTGGCCGAGGCCCAGGGCGACCAGATCCAGCTCCCAGCGGACGGCCAGGGTGGTGCTGCGGGCCCGCCGGCGCTCCCGGAACGCCGCGTTCTGGTAGCTCCGCGGATCGACTTCGCCCACGGTCCGGAGCCCGGGGACGTCCGGGCCGGCGTAGGGATCGAGCCGGTCGGTGCCACCCAGGCCCCCGAGGCGCACCTCGAGGAAGCTGCGGGGCGAGGTGATCCGCTGCCACGCCAGGTTGTAGAACAGGTGGCGACCTTGGGCGCGCTGGGTCGCTTCGGGACTCTCGAATCCGCTCAGTCCGAACCGTTCCACGTCGGACAGGAAGGGGGCGAGGGTGAGCGCTACTGCGTCGGAGGGGGAGGCCTCCCAGCTGAGCTTCCCCAGCAGCTTGAGGTTGCGCTCCTCGGGCACTTCCGGGGAGAGCTCCCCGGGGATGAACCGGACGTGATTCAGGACCCGCTGGTCGCGCTCCACCAGCTGACCGAAGACGGCGTAGGAGAGGCGACCCCGTATCAGCGGCCCCCGGGCATAGCCGTCGGCCTCCCACCGCGACGCCGGTTCCTGGCCGATCTCGGTGGCCTGGAGGTTGGAACTGTTGAAGCGATCGGATTCGAGATTGACCCGGAGCGCGCCGTCGAATCGGCTCCCGCCGGACTTGGTGACGACGTTGACGATCCCGCCCTGGAAGTTGCCGTACTCCGCGCCGGTGCCCAGTCCCTTGACCTCGATCCGGTCGACCCAGGTCACGTTGGGCTGGAGCAGGTCGCCCCCCAGGCCGGGATGGTTCACCGGAATGCCGTCGAGCAGGTAGTTGTTGGCCTGGGCGGTGGCGGCGCCCCAGACCTGATCGGCCCGCACCCCGGGGAGAAACCCGATCAGCGAGCGGACCTCATTCGCGGTGGGCAGCAGCGCCAGTTCCCGCTGGGTCACCACCCGGCGGTGCTCGCTCTCGGTCCGGTCGATCGTCACCACCGGCTCGGCCGAAATCATCAGCGAATCGATCGCCAGCGGCACCTGGGTCAGCCTAATCGTCACCGACCGGGTGGCCCCCGACTCCACGGCGACCGAATCCAGGGTCACCGGCTGAAATCCGATCCGGCGGACATGGAGTCGGTACCCGCCGGGCACCAGTTCGGCGAAGCGGAACCCGCCGGTGCCGTCGCTGGTGGTGGACAGGGTCGCGCCGGCGCCGAGCGATGCCTGGATGACCGCGCCACCGACCGGGGTGCCCTGGTCGCTCAACACCCGCCCGACCAGTCGAGCGGTCCGGTCCTGCTGGGCTCCGAGCGGCGGGACGCCGACGGCGATCCGTGCCGTGATCAGGAGTGCCAGTAACGGGGAGAGTCGCATGCCGGCTCCTCGAGGGAACGCGAGCGGGAGGGACTCGGGAAGTGTCGGCTCCGGCGGGGTTGGCCGCAAGCAGCACGGGAACCGGTTGCACCCCGCATCTTGCGCCCCGAACCCCATCCCGCTGGAAGGCCTGACATCCGCGATGCGGAAATCGAGCCGGTCACCCTATCGCTCCGATAAAACCGACGGGCCCCCGCGCGGTTCCTTGCCCACCTGGTGACCCCCACCCCCGATCCCGGCCAGGTGATGCCGCGCTAGGACGGCTGGTATGCCAGCCGGACCCGGGGCATGCGGCGGCGGCAGGGACGGGAAGCGTCCGGGACCGAGGGGTTGGTCAAGCGGTCCGAGCGGGGGTTTGAGGCCATGGTCACCCGCCGCTTGGGCCGGCAGCTTCGCGATGCGCTTGCGCCGAAGAAGATCCGTGCGATAACCCCGGCAAGGAGTGGGTGAACGTTCAGGAACGGATGGGAGCGTCGGCGGACTTGTTGAGCGCCGAATGCCGGTAACCGTAGGCGAAGTAAATCACCAATCCGAAGGCCAGCCAGATGAGCAGCCGTTCCCAGGTCACCCAGGGCAGGAACCACATCAGGTAGAGCGCCGAGAACGCGGCAAGCGGTGCCACGATCCAGACCAGCGGAGTGGTGAAGGGGCGCTTGAGGCCGGGTTCGCGCACCCGCAGAACCAGGACCGCCACGGAGACGATCACAAAAGCGAGGAGGGTACCGATCGAGACCAGCGCTCCGGCTTCCCGCACCGTGAGGAATCCGGCGGGGATGGCCACGAGGGCGCCGGTGAGGATGGAGGTGATCCAGGGGGTCTTGAACTTCGGGTGCACCTTCGCGATGAACGGCGGGAGGAGTCCGTCCTTCGACATCGTCCAGAAGATCCGGGACTGCCCCAGGAGCATGACCAGAAT
This sequence comes from uncultured Gemmatimonadaceae bacterium, assembly GCA_964364615.1. Taxonomy (GTDB): domain Bacteria; phylum Gemmatimonadota; class Gemmatimonadetes; order Gemmatimonadales; family GWC2-71-9; genus SZUA-320. Next base: position 4,710 of record CAYINH010000085.1, on the reverse strand, counting down.
GACGGAGGACAGTCCGGCGATTGCGCCAATCTTGATGAGCGTCGAGAAAAAGCCGAGGCCGGCCCGGTCGGCCACCACGGCAATCGGGTCCGGAACGTCGAGTTCCCGGTAGGGGACCACTCCGGTGGCGATGGCAGACACCAGGATGTACAGCACGGTACAGATCACCAACGATCCGATAATGCCAATCGGCATGTCGCGCTGCGGGTTCTTGGCCTCCTGGGCCGCGGTACTCACCGCATCGAAGCCGATGTAGGCGAAGAAGACCACTCCGGCACCGCCGACCACCCCGGTCCAGCCGAAGTGTTCGCGCACTCCGGTGTTGGCGGGGATGAAGGGTTGCCAGTTGTCGGGGTTGACGGCGCTGGCTGTCAGGGCGATGAAGAGGATGACTACGGCGACCTTGATCACCACGATGACGTTATTGACGTTGGCCGACTCCTTGATGCCAACTACCAGCAGCCCGGTGACCAGCGCGATGATGAGCACTGCGGGGAGGTTGAACCAGGCGGTGACGGTGGAGCCGTCCGCCAGAGTGACGATGGTCCCGCGGGCAGCCTGGAAATGCGCCGGAATGTGGATGCCGAGATCCCCAAGAAAGGAGACCACGTAGCCCGACCAGCCGATCGAGACGGTGACCGCGCCGAGGGCGTACTCCAGAATCAAGTCCCAGCCGATGATCCAGGCGACAAATTCACCGAGGGTCGCGTAGCCGTACGTGTAGGCACTGCCGGCCATCGGTACCAACGAGGCGAATTCGGCGTAACACAGCGCCGCCAGCATGGAGGCGAACCCGGCCAGCACGAAGGAGAGCACGACCGCGGGGCCGGCGTTCTGCGCGGCGACGGTGCCGGTCAGCACGAAAATGCCGGTACCGATGATCGCGCCGATCCCCAGAGTTGTCAGATTGAAGGCCCCGAGGGAGCGCTTGAGCGCGGTGCTGGTTTCGGCCTCGGCCTGCAGGGCGGTCACGCTTTTTCGCCGAAAAAGATCCATGGGCACCCGGGTTGGTGAGAGGTGGCCGGTCCCGCCGGGTGACAGGGTTGCCCCCCTCTCACCGCTTGCCGCCGGCCATCCGATAGAGTACCTCGGCATCGGGCCCCTTGCAAGGGACCCGCTCCTCACTCCCTTCCGCGGCCATCTTGGACGGGGAGAGCCCTCCGTCCTGGAAGTCGCGGTCGGCCAAGCCGTCCAGCATCGACGTCAGACTACCCATCCCGCAGATCAGCTTGTAGCGGCGCCCCTCGGCGAGGATGCTCTCGCCGGGGCATTCCTCGGTACCGGCGAGCATCGATCCCAACATGACGGAGGCCTCCGCCAAGCGGCACCAGGGCCTGCCGCTCGTGGGCGACCTCGAGCACGCGACGGTGGCGTACGTCGCGGACAACCGCAAGAAGGAGAGCTTGGACAGCTGCTCTCAACTCGTGCTTTTCATCCGCTCTCAACTCAGTGCAACAGATTGTATTGAATGATGTAAGCTGCCACACCGGCAAAATACCCGGCAAGGGCAAGCGGCCCGATGCGCCGGGCATACCAGAGGAACTCTATCTTTTCAAGCCCCATCGCAGCCACACCAGCAGCAGAACCGATGATCAGGATGGAACCACCGGTGCCTGCGCAGTAGGCTATGAACTCCCAAAGAAAGGAGTCCGTTGGGAACTGAGCCAGCGGATACATCCCCATCGAAGCGGCCACCAATGGAATATTGTCGATGACCGCAGAACAAAGGCCGATGATAATGACGACGATGGCCTGGTTGCCGATCTTGACATCGAGCCACTGCGCCAACGCAGGGAGCATGCCGTTGGCGGACAGGGTAGCCACGGCAAGCAGGATGCCAATGAAGAACACCACAGATGCCATATCAATGCGCCTGAGCGCCTTAGTCAAAGTGAGATGTTCCTTCTCGTCCGCCGGCTTGTTGCGATGCAGGAGATTGCCCACCATCCAAAGCACGCCGAGGGCAAGCAGAATGCCGAGGTATGGGGGCAGATGCGTAGTTGCCTTGAATATCGGAACAAACATGAGAGAACCCATGCCCATGAAGAACATGAGGTTCTTTTCGAACTGGGATGTGCTGGCGACCCCATTGTCGACCTGATCGGGCGGCACCACATTGCCTTTGATCATGAAGGAGGCAAAGAGAAGGGGAACCAGCAGATTGAGCGTGGAAGCAATCCAGAGACCCTTCATGATATTGCCGGTCGTGATTTGCCCGCCGATCCAGAGCATGGTTGTGGTCACATCGCCGATTGGGGTCCATGCGCCGCCTGCATTGGCGGCAATTACGATAATGCCCGCAAAGAAGAGGCGTTGCTTACGGTCTTTGAGCAACCGCTTCAGTAAAGTCACCATTACGATGGTCGTCGTCATGTTGTCCAGAATGGAGGACAGGTAGAAGGTGATGAAGCCGATGATCCAGAGCAGGCTTGAAAGCTTTGTGGCCTTGATGCGCGAGGTGATGACCTCGAATCCGCCGTGGGAGTCAGTCACCTCAACAATGGTCATTGCGCAGATAAGAAAAAATACAATGGCCGCGGTCTCGGCCAGCTTTTCCGTGAGCTGGTGGCTGACGCCTTCGGCACCGAGGGGGCTTGCGAAGGAATACAGCGTCCACATCAGTCCCGTGGCGACTAGAGCTGTGGCGGACTTGTTGATCTTGAGGGGGTGTTCGAGCGCGATCATTGTGTAGGCGAGCACAAAGACAACTGCGACCATGATCATCATGGTTCAAGTCCTCCCGGAGTATTGGTTTTCTCCATCACTTCATTCACAACAGCATGAGCGACTTGTGGCCGCGGCCCTTGGCGTGGCCACCCCCTGGCATGTCCAGGGGGTCGAGTTTGATACCGCGGAGAAGACCTGACGAACCCGAGCAGGAGGGACCAGGGAAGTATCGGACCAGGCGGGGTGGGCCGCAAGCCGGACGGGAGCCGGTTCAGCCTTCCCGGGCTTGACTTCCCGGCCTCAGAAGTGATGCTACGGTAAGGGGCCGGTAGCCCCCGCAACCCACCCCGAGGTCCGCCCGTGCCCAAGCGTCGCCGCCTGTTCCCGCTCCTGATCGTCGCCTTCATCGTCTTTTTCCTGTTCGTGCCGGCCCTGGGCAACCTGCTGACCGACTGGTGGTGGTACCAGAGCGTCGGCTACCAGATCGTGTTTACCCGGGAACTCACCGCGAAGCTCCTGATCTTTGCCGTGACGGGCGGCGTCACCGCCCTGGTGATCTATCTGAACCTGTGGATTGCCCAGCGCGGGGTCGTCCCCGAGCCGATCATGGTGCAACTGGGTCCCTCGTCGCCCGCCCTGAACGTCACGGCGGTGGCCCGCCGGCTGAGCCTGCCGGTGGCGCTCGGCGCCGGCGTCCAGGCCGGGCTGGCCGCCACCCCGGCGTGGGACACCGTGCTCCAGGCCGGCTACCGGACCCCGTTCGGGATCGCCGATCCGGTCTTCGGACGCGACATCGGCTACTACGTCTTCACCCTGCCGGGCGTGAGCCTGGCGATCGGGGTCCTCTTCAGCCTGACGATCTTCTCCCTGCTGCTGCTGGCGCCGCTCTACCTGTTCCGGGGCGACGTGATCGTCCGGCCCCCACACCTCCGGATCGAGCCGTCGGCGGGGCTCCACCTGGCGGGCCTGGTGGCAATCCTCTTCCTGCTCACCGCCATTCGAACCTGGCTGGTGGACATTCCCAGTCTGCTCTACTCCACCACCGGCCCGCTGGTCGGGGCGAGCTACACCGACATGCACGCCAGGCTGCCGGCGATGCGAATCACCATGGTGCTGGCCCTGGTGGCGGGAGCGGTCGTGCTGGTGGGCGGGATCCGCCAGCAACTCGCCCGGCACGCCGTGCCGGGGATTGGCGGCTACCTGGTGGTGGTGCTGGTGGGCCAGGGGCTGTACCCCATGGCGATCCAGAAGCTGGTGGTGGCGCCGACCGAGTTGACCCGGGAGACGCCGTTCCTCCAGAACCACATCCTGGCCACCCGGACGGCCTGGGGGCTCGACAGCGTGGAGACCCGCGACCTGAGCGGCGGGGCGGACCTGACCCTGGCCGACATCCGGGCCAACGCGCCCACGATCGAAAACGTCCGGCTGTGGGACCGGGGCCCACTGCTGGAGACCTTCGGGCAGCTGCAGGAGATCCGGACCTATTACGACTTCGTTTCGGTCGACGACGACCGCTACTGGATCGACGGGAAGTACCGCCAGGTGATGCTGTCACCCAGGGAACTCAATCCCGCGTCACTTCCCACCCGGACCTTCATCAACGAACACCTGACCTTTACCCACGGCATGGGCGTGACGATGGGGCCGGTCAACCAGGTGCCCACGGAGGGGCTCCCGGTGCTCTTCGTGAAGGACCTGCCGCCGGTCTCGAGCATCTCGGTCAAAGTGACCCGACCCCAGATCTACTACGGGGAGATGGCCAACGACTACGTCTTCATCGACACCAAACAGCGCGAGTTCGATTACCCCTCCGGCGAGGAGAACGTCTACGCAGCCTACCAGGGCGACGGTGGCGTCCCGGCCGGGAGCCTGCTGCGGCGCGCGCTGTTCGCCATGCGGTGGGGTCAGTCGAAGATCCTGTTCTCCCAGGACATCACCGACCAGAGCCGGGTGCTGTTCTATCGGTCGATCGTGAGCCGAGCCCGGAAAGCCCTGCCCTTCCTCCAGTTCGATCGGGATCCCTATATGGTGATCCGGGACGAT
>CAYINH010000084.1:0-9085 GCA_964364615.1 uncultured Gemmatimonadaceae bacterium | reverse complement strand
CCGCCTCCCAGTGAGGTACCGCGGGCCGCGAGGGCATTGACGAGGGTGTCGTCCCAGTGGCCCGGGGCCGGGTGGACCACCAGTCCCGCCGGCTTGTCGATCACCAGGAGGTGCTCGTCCTCGAAGACGACCGTCAACGGAATGTCATGGGGTCGGAAGGCCCGGGCGGCGGCCGCGTCGGGCAGGTGGACCGTCACCACCTCTCCCCGGGCGAGGATCCGGGAGGCGCGGACGGGCTGGCCTTCGATTTCCACCGCGCGGTCGGCCACCAGCCGGGCGGCCTGAGTGCGGGAGAGGGAGAGCTGATCCGCCAGGAACCGGTCGATCCGTTCGGTCGACTCGGCCAGAACGGACAGCGTCACCAGCACGGTGGCGTCAGCTCGCCGGGGTGGCGTGACTGGCTGCGGTCGTCCGGGCGTCTTCGAGCCAGAGGGAGATCGCCAGGGCGATCGCGCCACAACTGACGCCCACGTCGGCGACGTTGAAGGTCGGCCACCGCAGGGCGCCGAGCCCCAGATCGAGAAAGTCCACCACTCCGATCGGCGACCGAATCCGGTCGATCAGATTCCCGGCCGCGCCACCGGCAATCAGCCCGAGCGCGACCAACCGGAATCGGTCGGTCGCCGGGGTATTGCGGGCCATCCGCCAGAGGAGAACCACGGCGACGATGGCAATCGCAAAGAAGATCCAGCGGGAGTACGCCCCGAGGGAGAGGCCGAACGCCGCCCCCGGATTGTAGACCAGCCGGAGCTGGAACCACTCGCCGGCCACCTGGCGGGCCTGGCCGTGGGCAAACGAGGCCTGCACCAGCAACTTGGTCAGCAGATCCACCAGGACGACGACGCCCGCGGTGACCCCGAAGAGCCAGGGCGGCTTACCGCCGTTTGGCATCTTCCTCCTTCTCCTTGCAGGAGATGCAGAGCCGGGCGTGCGGCAGCGCGTCGAGGCGATCGAACCCGATCATCTCCCCACACTGGTGGCAGCGGCCGAACTGGTCCGGGGCGTTGTACAGCCGGTGGAGCGCCTGGTTCACATGCCACAAGTATCGGCCTTCCTGCGAGGCGAAAAGAAACTGCTTTTCCCGTTCCATCGTGTCGGTTCCCTGATCGGCCATATGAAAGGAGTACGATGACAGATCGCCATCCGAGCCCTGGAGGGTGGTGTTGAAGGACTCGTCATAGTGACCGAGTTCCTTCATGACCCGGGCGCGTTCCTCCTGCAGCCTCTTGCCGAGGTGCTCGATCTGCTTCTTGGTCAGACCCATAGGACGTCCTTCATGAATGAGCCGCTTCTGGTTCGTCGACGGCGCGTGCGACGGCCAGAGTCACGGCGTGGGTATCAATGACGAGTTCTTCACGGCGGTCCACGGCGGCGTCCGGCGCGCCAACCATGACTCGGCGTGCCAGGGTCTCGTGGGAAATGAACCCCTGATGCTCCGAGACGGCCTGACGCACCGCGTCCGGCCCGTCGATCCACAGGGCGATCCGGGTGGTGTAGTCGTAGCCGGCGTCCTTGCGGAGCCGCTGAATCCGGTTGACCAGTTCCCGGGACAGGCCTTCCTCTGCCAGTTCGTCGGTAATGGTCGGGTCGATCGCGGCGACGAAGGGCCCATCGCTGTGGACCGCCCAGTCGCTGGTGACCTCGCGGGTCACCGTCACGTCCTCGGGACCATACTCGAACCGGGTGCCGTTGCTGTCCACCACGGCGGTGGCCCCCTGTTCGAGGCTCCGCAACTGCTCGGTACCCAGCAGGGCCACGGCCGCGGCCGCGGCAGGAGTGGTGGTGCCGTACCGCTTGCCGAGGGTCCGGAAGTTGGCCTTGCCGGCCAGCCGCACCAGGTCGGTGTCGGCCTCGACGATGGCCACCTCGCGGACGTTCACTTCCTGGCGAAGCAACGGGAGCAAGGCATCGAAGTCGGCGCCCCGTGCCGCAGCGGGAACCGCGATCCGCAGCGTCCTGAGCGGCTGCCGCACCCGGATACCGGCCTCTTCCCGGGCCGCGCGGGCCAGGGAGGCGAGGGTCCGGACCGCCTGCATCGCGGTCCGGAGCCCGTCTTCGCCGGCCGGCGCGGCCCGGGGAAAATCGGCCAGGTGGACGCTCGAGCCCGTCAAGGACCGGTGCAGCCAGTCTGAGGCAAACGGGGCGGCCGGGGCCAGCAGTCGACTGACCGTCTCCAGCGCAGTCCGGAGGGTGGCCACCGCGGCCGGATCCGCCGTGGTATCCGGGGCCCAGAACCGGGAGCGGGACTGCCGCACATACCAGTTCGAGAGATCGGCCACCACGAACCGCATCAGCGCCTTGGTGCCGGCGGTGAGCTCCGACGCCTCCCAGGCCTCCACCACCTGGTTGACCGTGGCCTGGAGCGTGGCCAGGAGCCAGCGATCGATCATCGCCGGCTCAGCCGCCCCGGGCCGACTGGCGCCCGCGTAGAGCGCCAGAAAGTTGTAGCTGTTGCGCAGCGTGTTGAGGAAACCGCCGGCCACCTCGGGGATCCCCCGCCGGTCGAACCGCTTGGGCTTCCACACCTCGGAGGACGTCAGCAGATAGAGCCGGATCAGGTCCACCCCGTACTCGGCGATCAGCTCGGTGGGCGCCACCACGTTGCCCCGGCTCTTCGACATCTTCAGGCCCTCGGCATCCAGCACCATCTCGTTCACCACCACATGCCGGTAGGGAGCCGCGTCGAACGCGGTCACCCCGATCGCCAGCAGCGAGTAGAACCAGCCCCGGGTCTGATCGACCCCTTCACAGACAAAATCGGCCGGGAAGTGGCGCGCGAATTCGTCCGCCTGCTCGAACGGGTAGTGCCACTGGGCGTACGGCATCGCCCCGGAATCGAACCAGGTGTCGATCACCTCAGGGGTGCGCCGCATCGTCCCGCCCCCGGGGGAGGGCCAAGTGTAATCATCGATGAACGGCTTGTGCGGATCGAAGTCCGGCGGAAGGGCTCGACCGACCTTGGCCGCCAGGTCCGCGTAGCTGCCAATCACCTCGACGTACTCGGGATCGTCGTCCGCCACCCAGACGGGCAGCGGGGTTCCCCAGTAGCGGTCCCGCGACAGGGCCCAGTCCACGTTGTTCTTGAGCCATTCCCCGAACCGGCCACTGCCCACTTCCGGCGGCTGCCAGACGACGGCGTCATTCGCCGCCAGGAGCTGCTCCCGGACCGCGGTGGTCCGGACAAACCAGGACGCCCGGGCGTAGTAGATCAGCTTGTGGCGGCACCGCCAGCAATGCGGGTAGGAGTGGACGTATTGCTCGGTCCGGAGATGGCGGCCGTCCTGCTTGAGCCGCCGGATGATCTTCTCATTGGTCTCGGGGGCCGTCACCAGGGCGCCCTCGATCTCATCCCAGGTGGTGCCGGCAAAGGTGCCATCCGGGGCCACCGGGCGAAGGAACGCGAGCCCCTCCCGCTGCCCCGCGGCATAGTCGTCAGCCCCGAAGGCGGGAGCCATGTGCACCAGCCCGGAACCGTCCTCGGCGGTGACGAAATCGCCCGCAATGACGACCGAGTGGATCCCCTCCTCCGGCAGCGGGACCACCTCCAGCGGCCGGTGGTACCGCCGCCCGACCAACTGCCGCCCCGCAAAGCGCTCCTCGCAGACCGGAGCCTCTGTCCCGGCCAGCTCCAGCATGGCCGCCCGGCCGGTGGCCAGCACCAGCCGGCGGCCGTCGGCCAGCCGGTAGCAGCCGTACTCGAGGTCGGGGTGCACCGCGATCGCCACGTTGCTGGGCAGGGTCCACGGGGTGGTGGTCCACACCACCAACTGGCGGCCGGTGCCGTCGTCGAGCGCGGCGGTGAGGTAGAGCGACCGGTCACGGACCTCCTCGTAGCCAAGCGCCAGTTCGTGGGAGGACAGCACCGTGCCGCACCGGGGGCAGTACGGCAACACCCGGTGGCCCTGGTACAGCAGGCCCCGGTCGTGCAGTCGCTTGAGCACGGCCCAGACCGACTCGACATACTCATTGCTGCAGGTGATGTAGGCGTGCTGGTAGTCCAGCCAGAACCCGATCCGGTCGGAGACCGCCACCCACTCATCCCGATACCGGAACACACTCTCCCGGCACAGGGCATTGAAGCGTTCGATCCCGTACGCCTCGATGTCCTGTTTCCCCTTGAGGCCCAGGGATTTTTCAACCTCGATCTCGACCGGGAGCCCGTGGGTGTCCCAGCCGGCGATCCGGGTGACGGACCGCCCCTGCATGGCGCGGAATCGGCAGACCAGGTCCTTGATCGTTCTGGCAAAGACGTGATGGATGCCCGGCCGCCCGTTGGCCGTCGGGGGGCCTTCGAAGAAGACGAAGGGCTTCCCGGCGGCCCGGTGCGCGAGAGTCTGCTCGAAGAGCTGTTCGCGCTTCCAGGTCTCCAGCAGCTCGCGCTCGAGCTGGTCAGACGAGCCGTCGGGCCAGGCGGGGAGGTTGATCATCCGGCTCAGCCGCGTCGGACCTCGGCGCCGGGCGTTCCTTCGGCCTCGAGATAGGCCTCCAGCCCGGACAGCTCCGCCTGATGGCGGTTGAGCACCGACCGGAAGGCGGCCGCGTACGCCCGGATGATCTGGAGCGAGGCCTCGGCGCGCTCCCGAGCGGACCGCTCCTCGGCGTCGGCAGCGGCCACCAGCCGGGATGCCTCCTGGCGGGCTCCGGACAGGATCACCTCGGCCTCCCGGGTGGCCTGGTCCTGCACGTCGGCCCGCAGCTGCTGGGCCGCCACCAGGGCCTCGTTCATGGCCCGCTCGCGATCGCGATAAGTCCGGAGCTGCTCCAGCATCCCCTTGAGCCGCTCCTCCAGCCGACCCCGGTCACGCAGCAGCCGATCGAGTTCTTCGGCGACCCGCTCCTTGAAGCTGTCGACCTGGTTTGGGTCGAATCCCCGCATGGTCCGCTGGAATTCCTGCGCACGGATGTCATGCGGCGTCAGATGAAAGGTGTCGTCGGTCATGGCGTTCGCTCCCCGAAGAGCACTGTTCCGAGTCGGACCATCGTGGCCCCCTCCTCCACCGCCACCGGGTAATCGCCGGACATTCCCATCGACAGTTCCGGCAACGGGACTCCCTGCTGTTCGATCGCGTCTCTGAGCCCGCGCAACCGCCGGAAGGCGGCCCGCTGTGCCGGCTCGTCACTGGTCCAGGGCGCCATCGTCATCAGGCCCTGGAGATTCAGCTGCGGGTGACGCCGTACCGCCTCGACCAGCGGGGACAGCAGGTCGGGGGTGACCCCCGCCTTCTGCGGCTCCCCCGAACAGTTGACCTCGAGCAGGATCGCCTGGGGCTGATCCACCGGCACCCGCTTGGCCAGCTCGGCCACCAGCTCCGGGCGGTCCACCGCATGCAGCAGAGCGAACCGCCCGAGCACCTGCCGGACCTTGTTGCGTTGGAGCGGCCCGATCAGGTGCCATTCCAGATCCAGGTCGGTCAGTTCGGCCTGCTTGGCCAGCGCCTCCTGCACCCGGTTCTCCGCCACCGCGTCCAGCCCAGCCCGGTGCGCCGCTCGAACCGCCTCAGCGCCGTGGGTCTTCACCACCCCGATGATCCGCACCGGATGGGTCCACCCCGCAGCCTGCTGCCGCTGCGCGATGACCTGCCGCACCCGCGACAGACGGTCGACCAGGTCCGGGTAGCCCATAACCATCAAATCTACTTGGGGTTACGCCCTATTTGGAAGTCAGCCGGGCTCGGGCCTCGGCCAGGGCGCCGCGAATGGTGGGATTGGTGGAAAGCGCCGCGGCTGCGGTGTAGTACCGGACGGCGGCCTCGTTGTCGCCGCGTTCCTCCGCCGCGATGGCCATCTGGGTGAAGGGCACCCCCAGCGTGGCCGACATGCTGAGCGCAGTGGACTCGAGCCGATCGGGACCCAGTTCCAGCAGCCGGCCGTACCGGTAGGCCCGGAACAGCAGCGAGTCGGTCATGGTCCGGTCGAGCGGGACGCCCATGACACGGTGAAAGTCGTAGCGGTCGTCGGTCGAGTCCGGAGGCGTCTCCAGCACCCGGATGGCCAGCCCCTCCTGCACCACTCGGTCATCCAGCCCGTAGAACGACCCCGCCGCGGTAATCGACCAGGCGACCGGCCGCCGACCGAAATTCTGCTGGAGGACCCGGATCGACACGAAGTCCTTCCCGTACAGCGCGGTCCCCGCGGGCAGGGTGACCTCGTGCGGGCCGTACCGGAGCCGGACGGCGGACGGCAGTCGTTGCGGCTGAGCCGATTCGATCTCCGCGTCGGTCATCGTGTGCGCCGGCCAGTCGGGCCGGGCGGCCGCCAGAGCCCGCCAGATCGCCGGAGCGAGCGCCGGGTCGAACGGGCGGCTGGGATTGTCGCGCAGCTGTTGCATGTACCACTGGGTCTCGGCCAGGGCGAGACACACTACGGTCACGTCCGGCCGGATCCCCGGTACCTCCTGCGCCCACCAGAGGGGGAAGGTGTCATTGTCCCCATAGGTGAACAGAATCCCGTTCGGCGGCACCGAGTTGAGCAGGTTGTAGGCGAAGTCCGCCGCCAGCGTGGTATCGGCGCCGTGGCGTCGTGAGGCCTCCGAGAAGTTGAGCAGGAACGGCAGCACCGCCAGCGCCAGCACACCGGCCCCGAGTGAGGACCGCTTCCGGTGGAGGAACCGGCCGGCGAGTTCCGCCAGCCCGATGCCGGTCCACACCCCCCAGACGATGAAGCTCACGACGAAGAAATAGTCCCGCTCGCGGACCTCATGGTCCCCCGGATCGGGGAACAGGTCGTGCCCCACGGAGAACCCGGGTCGGAAGTTCATGTAGCCGACCAGCCCCAGCCCGGTCACCAGGAAGACGCCGAGGAAGAGCCACCAACTGGACCGATCGGCGCGCCGGTGCCAGAACAGCCCGCGCGTCCCGAGGGAGACCACCGCGAGGGTCACCAGGGTATGGAGCGGAACCGAGACTGCCGAGGACCCCACCCGCGCGGACAGACTCTTCGCCCACTGCCAGTCGAAGTACTGGATGTAGTTGAGCAGCTGGAGTCCGATGATCGTGAGACTGCGCCCGGCATTCTCGGGACCGTGCAACTGGGTCGGATTGTCCAGCGGGGTGCGCAGGGGATACTGCGCTCGACGGATCACCGCCAGCAGAGCGTCCCAGGTGGATGGATCGGCCTCATTGATCATCGGGGCCTGACCGGCCCGGATGAAGAGGAACAGGTAGCTGGTCACCCCGATCGCGGCGATCACGGCGGCCAGCAGGGCGAATCGCCCCGAGCCCCCCCGCACCGCGAGCGCGGCCGCCGTTCCGAAGGAAAGGAGGCCCAGAGTGATCAGCGCGGTGTTGCCGAGTCCGGTCCCGATCAGCAGGGCCCAGACCCCGGCAACCACCGCGAACTGTCCCCACTCCTCACGCCGCTGGGCGGCCTCGGCGGCGGGATGCCGTCGGAGTTCAGCGGCCAGAAACAGCACCAGTCCCGGCCCGACCAGCAGTGCGAGCAGATGGCTGCCAATCGAAAGCCCACCCAGGTACACCGCCAGCAGGAGCATCTGCCCGGCCCGAGGGGTCCCCCGGTGGGCCCGCCATCTGAGCGCCAGCCAGACCGTGGCGGCGATGGTCAGCGTCGCGAAGGAATAGACCTCGGTCTCATTGGAGTTCTGCCACTGGGTGAATCCGAAACCGCTGATCAGGGCCGCCGCCGCCGCGCCGCCGCGACTGACCCACCATCGGGCCGCGTCGGACAGTTCCCGGGCGGCCCGATTGATCACCTCATGGCTGGACAGGAACCAGAACCCGGCACCGGCAGCGCTGAAGGCGGCACTCATCAGGTTGGTGCGCCAGGCGAATTCACCGACCGGAAAGAGCAGCGCCCAGACGTGGGCCATCAACACGAACAGCGGGGTGCCGGGAGGATGGGGAATGCCGAGGATCTTCGAGCTGGCGATCAGCTCACCGGCATCCCAGAAGGTGACCGTTGGCGCGAGGGTGTAGAGGTAACCCGCCAGCACGACGGCGAAGGCCACCGCCGCCGAGCGGTAGGGTGGCCGTTCGGCGGCCGGTTCGATCATCGGATCGGCGTCAACGGGAACGGTCGGGATCAGGCCCCGGCAGGTTTGGCAGGCGGCGCACCCAGCAAACCCGGGGCCGTCTGTGCCCCGGGCGCCGGCTTGGCCGGAACGACCGGAGGCGCGACCAGGACGGGGGACGGCTCGATCGGCGGGAGGGTTTCCCCGCGCTGCAGCGCCTTCACGTCCTCGAGATCGAGCGTCTCCCGCTCAAGGAGCGAGTCGGCCAGAGTGTCCAGGAACTTCCGATGCTGGATCAGAATGACCCGGGCCCGCTCAAAGGCCCCGTCGATCATCCGCTTGACCTCCTCATCGACCGCGTCGGCCATCCGCTCCGAGACCACCAGATGGGACTGGATGTCCCGGCCGAGGAAGACCTCCTGCTCCCGCTCCCCGACCGCCACCACCCCGATCCGGTCGCTCATCCCGAACTGGGTCACCATCCGGCGGGCGATGGCGGTCGCCTGCTGGATATCACCGGCAGCTCCCGTCGTTACCATTTCAGGTCCGAACACCAACTCCTCGGCGACTCGACCGCCGAAGGCGGCGGCCAACCGACCTTCCAGCCAGTTGCGGGTGTAGTTGTGACGATCCACTTCGGGGAGCCAGGTGGTCAGGCCGAGGGCACGGCCCCGCGGGACGATGGTCACCTTGTGGAGCGGATCGCTGCCCGGAGTGTAAAGCGAGACGATGGCGTGCCCCGCCTCATGGTAGGCCGTAAGGCGACGCTCGTCCTCCGTGAGCACCAGGCTCCGGCGTTCAACGCCGAGCATGACCTTGTCCTTGGCCTCCTCGAAGTCGCTGCTGTCGACCAGCATCTTGTTCTTCCGGGCGGCCAGCAGCGCCGCCTCGTTGACCAGGTTGGCCAGATCGGCTCCGGCCAAACCGGGGGTGCCTTTAGCGATCGTCTCCAGCCGCACATCCGCGGCCAGCGGAATCTTCCGGGTATGGACCCGGAGAATCCCCTCGCGCCCCTTCACGTCCGGCAGGTCCACCACGATCTGACGGTCGAACCGGCCGGGGCGCAGGAGGGCGGGATCGAGGACATCGGGGCGATTGGTCGCGGCGAGCAGGATCACG